>NZ_NSFW01000015.1:0-195130 GCF_002294905.1 Mesorhizobium sp. WSM4308
CTCCTCCGGATTGCCTTCCAGCACCATGACCATGTCGTCGACGGCCTTGGAGATGCCGCCGGAGAAATCGCCGGCGCGGAACGCCGGCACCATGTCGTTTTCGATGATCAGCTTGGTGTGCAGGTCGGTCAGCGTGCCTTCCAGCCCGTAGCCGACCTCGATGCGCATCTTGTGGTCGTTCTTGGCGACCAGCAGAAGCACGCCGTTGTTCTCGCCGGCCTGGCCAAGCTTCCAGAAGCGGAACAGCCGGTTGGCGTAGGGCTCGATCTCCTCGCCGTCGAGGCTGGGAATGGTGGCGACGACGATCTGGTCGGAGCCCTTTGTCTCGAAATCGGCGAGCTTCTGTGTCAGCGCCGCTTTTGTGCCGGCATCGATGATGCCGGCATTGTCGACGACGCGGCCGGTCAGCGCTGGCAATTCGGCGGCAAAAACCGCGAAGCAGGACAACAGCAGCGCCAGAACGGCCAGGACAACGTGGATCGTCGTGTTGAAACGGCCGGGCCTCGGCAAGCGGCGCGTCGTCATGCCTTCACCAACTTCCCGAGGAGCCGCCGCCGCCGGACGAACCGCCGCCGCCGGAAAAGCCACCGCCGCCCGAAGACCAGCCGCCGCCGGAACTGCCGGAGGACCAGCCGCCACCCGAGGAGGAGCGCCGGCCGGGCTCGAACGTCATGCCGAGCCAGCGATAGCGGCCGGGTCCAAGCTTCTTGCCGAAGATCGGCGGCAGGATGGAGGCGGCGATGCTGCCGAAGAAGATGATCGCCCAGATGCTGATGAAAATGGCGAAGAACAGGTCGTCGGAATTGAACGGCGCCTGCTGGTTGCGCTTGCCGCGCGCTTCCAGCTCCTCCGGATTGCCTTCCAGCACCATGACCATGTCGTCGACGGCCTTGGAGATGCCGCCGGAGAAATCGCCGGCGCGGAACGCCGGCACCATGTCGTTTTCGATGATCAGCTTGGTGTGCAGGTCGGTCAGCGTGCCTTCCAGCCCGTAGCCGACCTCGATGCGCATCTTGCGGTCGTTCTTGGCGACCAGCAGAAGCACGCCATTGTTCTCCTTGGCCTGGCCAAGCTTCCAGAAGCGGAACAGCCGGTTGGCGTAGGGCTCGATCTCCTCGCCGTCGAGGCTGGGGATGGTGGCGACGACGATCTGGTCGGAGCCCTTTGTCTCGAAATCGGCGAGCTTCTGTGTCAGGGCCGCTTTTGTGCCGGCATCGATGATGCCGGCATTGTCGACGACGCGGCCGGTAAGCGCCGGCAGGTCCGCGGCGCGGGCGGCCAGGGGGAGAAAAAGCAGGCTGGCAAGAAGGCCAAGAAGGGCGAGGTAAGCGCGAGGCCCCCCTCTCTGTCCTACCGGACATCTCCCCCTCGAGGCGGGAGATTGGCAGCTTCGTTGCCGGGTCTCACTTTGAGAGGCTGAACATTGGCGAAAGCCTGGACCACGACTGATCTCCCCCTTTGGGGGAGAGATGTCCGGCAGGACAGAGGGGGGTGTTTGCACGCCAGCGGTCCGTCTTGTGGCAAAGAGACGCTCAGCCGATTTCGCGAATTATCCGCCCTGCTTCGTGCCAAAATCGACCTTCGGCGGCTGCATCTTGTCTTCGTCGACGGTGAAGTTGGCGAAGGGCTCGTTGCCGCGGAACCAGAAGGTCGCCCACAGCACCGACGGGAAGGTCTTCAGCGTCAGATTGTAGTCCCTGACCGCCTGGATGTAGTCGCGCCGTGCCACCGCGATGCGGTTCTCGGTGCCCTCGAGTTGGGCCTGCAGCGCCAGAAAATTCTGGTTGGCCTTGAGGTCGGGATAGGCCTCCGACACCGCGATCAGCCGCGACAGCGCGCTGGTCAGCCCGGCCTGGGCATCCTGGAACTTCTTGAGGGCCTCGGGATCCTTCAGCGTTTCCGGCGTCACCGTGATCTGCGTGGCCTTGGCGCGCGCCTCGACCACCGCATCCAGCGTGTCCTTTTCATGCGAGGCATAGCCTTTGACCGTCTCGACCAGATTGGGGATAAGGTCGGCGCGGCGCTGATACTGGTTCAGCACCTCGCTCCAGGCCGCCCTGGCGTTTTCCTCCGCTGTCGGGATCGTGTTGTAGCCGCAGCCGGCAAGCAGCGGCAGCACGATTGCCATCATCAGGAAGGCGGGCAGCGTGCGGAATGGCGATGGTCGAGCAAGGCGCTGGGCGAGCATGATGGGGTCCCTCGATAGAAGTTGCATGCGAAGCATTACCACAATCGGCGCGCAAGAAAACGGCCTCGGCCTCCGGGCCAGCGACGGCATCCATCGCCTTGCCGCAAGGCCCTGTGATTGGCCGCGCGAACGCGATAAGGTCCGGTCAAAACGGGATATCATCATGGCGCAACGCCAGGACAGCGACAGGGAATCGCGCCGCATCCTCGAGCGCGTCGCGCGGGAGACCGATCCAGCCGGTACCTCCTTGGTGGCGCGGACGACGAAAGGCGTGCGCGACCATGTCTCCGCCGCCGATGCCGACCGCACCGATCCGATCGAGGTCTGGGGCACACGCATTGGCAGGATACTCGGCCTGCTTCTGGCGCTGGGCCTGATGGTCTGGCTCGTGCTTTTCCTCATCCGGGGCAGCTAGGAATCAAAAAACAATGAGCGCCGAAAAACCCGACGCGCCGCGTGCGGTCATCGTCATTTCCAGCCATGTCGCCCGTGGCTCGGTCGGCAATCGTGCCGCCGTCTTTGCGCTGGAGACCCTGGGCTTTCCGGTCTGGGCGGTGCCGACGGTCATCCTGCCCTGGCATCCCGGCCATGGGCGGGCGACGCGTATCGTGCCGCCGCTCGACCAGTTCAAGGCGCTGATGGCCGATCTGGAGCGCGCGCCATGGCTGGGCGAGGTCGGCGCGGTGCTGTCGGGCTATCTCGGCGAGGCCGGCCAGGCCGAAGCCGTCGCCTCGCTGGTCGCCGCCGTCAAGGCCAGGACGTCCGATGCCGTCTATATCTGCGATCCGGTGATGGGCGATTCCGGCGGCCTCTATGTGCCCGAGCCCACCGCCGCCGCCATGCGCGACCGGCTGTTGCCGATCGCCGACATCGCCACCCCCAACCGCTACGAGCTGGAATGGATGGCCGGCGCGCCGCTGCCCGATCTGAAATCGGTGATCGCGGCAGCACTCCATGCCGGCCCGTCGACGATGCTGGTCACTTCGGCACAATCGATGATGATTGGCGGCACCGGCAATCTGCTGCTCGACGGCACCCAGGTGCTGCTGGCCGAACATCGCCTGATCGACAAGCCGCCGAACGGCCTGGGTGATCTCACGGCGGCCGTCTACCTCGCCCGCATCCTTTCCGGCCAGCCGCCGATCAAGGCGCTGCAATCGACCACCGCGGCGGTCTACGAGATCCTGGCGCGCACGGCAAAGCGCGGCGGCGACGAGCTGCAGCTCGAAACCGACGCCCAGAGCCTGTCGCACCCGATGGCCATGGTGCAGCTGCGCCATCTCACGCATCCGGGGCGGGACCGCCGGGCGTGAATTCGGCCGGGGCGGTGCTAGTCGGCGCCGACGGCTGCAAGGCCGGTTGGATCGCCGTGCGGCGCGGGCCCGGTTCAGCGCCCTCGGTTGAAATCTTCCCCAGTTTCGCGGCGCTGCTCGCGGCAACTCCCGACGATGCGATTGTCGCCGTCGACATGCCGATCGGCCTGCCCGAATTCTCCAGCAAGGGCGGCCGCGGACCGGAGGCGCTGGTCAGGCCGCAGCTTGGCGCGCGCCAGTCCAGCGTCTTTTCGATCCCGTCCCGTGCAGCGCTCTATGCCGACACCAGCGACTTCACCACTATCGAAGCCTGGTATGCCGCGCATCGCAGGGCAAGCGAGGTGGCAAGGGCCACATCCGACCCGCCGCGCGGCGTTTCCATCCAGGCCTTCGGCATCTTCTCGAAGATCCGCGAGATCGACGCCCTGCTGATCGCGCGGCCCGATCTGCGCGGCCGCGTCTTCGAATCGCATCCGGAAGTCGCCTTCTGCCGCCTGAATGACGACCGGGCCATGCTGCTGCCGAAGAAGATCAAGGGCAGCGTCAATCCGGCCGGCATGGCGGAGCGCAAGGCGCTGCTGTGCCGGCACGGCTATGCCATCGACTTTCTCGACCAGCCACCGCCGCGTGGCGCGGCCGCCGACGATTTCCTCGATGCGGCGGTCATGATGCTGACCGCCGGGCGCATTGCCAGCGGCAGCGCGAAGCCATTTCCCAACCCGCCACTCGCTGACGGTTTTGGCATACCGGTCGCCATCTGGGCATGACAATGTCGGCGGACGTCCCGCTTATGTGCATGGCGTTTATGACCAGCCCCAACAATTCTGCATTGCTCGCAACGGGCTTTTGCCGCTAGAGGCTTTCTCGACCGCAACGAGCTGCCGCCTCCAACCCCGGAAAGGCCTTAGCCGCCCATGCCTCATCTCCCCGATCACCTCCTCGCCGGCTATCGCAATTTCATGAATGGCCGCTACCTCACCGAGAGCGGCCGCTACCGCGAGCTCGCGCGCGAGGGGCAGGCCCCCGAGACGATGATCGTCGCCTGTTGCGACTCCCGCTCGGCCCCCGAAGCGATCTTCGACGCCGGGCCGGGCGAACTCTTCGTGCTGCGCAATGTCGGCAATCTGGTTCCGCCCTACGAGCCGGACGGCGAGTTCCATTCGACCTCGGCGGCGCTCGAATTCGCGGTGCAGAGCCTCAAGGTCAAGAACATCGTCGTCATGGGCCATGGCCGCTGTGGCGGCATCCGCGCCGCGCTCGACCCCAATGCCGCGCCGCTGTCGCCCGGCGACTTCATCGGCAAATGGATGAGCCTGATCGCGCCTGCCGCCGAAACGGTCTCCTCCAGCACCTTCATGACGGCGGTGGAGCGCCAGACAGCGCTTGAACGCATCTCGATCCGCTATTCCATCGCCAACCTCCGGACTTTTCCTTGTGTCTCGATCCTCGAGGGCAAGGGGCGGCTGTCGCTGCACGGGGCCTGGTTCGACATTTCGACCGGTGAGCTCTGGGTGATGAACAAGGAAACCGGCGATTTCGAGCGGCCGGTGCCGGAATGAGCGGTAAGGCGCGCCCGGTGAGCAACGTCCGGTCGGCCGTCTTCACCGCCGCCGCACTCCTGATAGCGATCATTGCCGCGCGGGCCGATGACGGCGCCATCATCAGCCGCTGGTATTCGGCGCTGCTGGTCGCCGACCGCACCGAACTCGCCGACCTGCTTGCCGACGACGTCCGCATCAAGCTCGGAGACCTTGGCGTCGTCCAGAGCAAGCAGGAATTCATCGCCGCGCTCGACGAATGGAAAGGCGCGGTTGCTGGCGCTGAGATCCGCCACCGCATCGAGAAGAGCGAGGGCGGCATCACCACGGTGATCGCCTGCTACGACTTCCCGGACAATGACATGCTGATGCAGGAAACCTTCGCGGTGGCCGGCAATCGCATCACCGCCAGCTCGCAGGCGGCCATCGCCGAAAACTGCGAAGCCTATTGAGGCGGATCGGCCAGCTGCCATATTGCGGCCTCGTGGGCCGCGCCCTACATCGGTGACACTCCCTCCTTCTTGATGCCAGCGAAAGACCCTCCATGCCCTCCACGAAAGCCGTCGACCTCGCCGCCCATCCGCTGACCGCGTGGCAGGGACCGCTCGGCCTGCCCGATTTCGCCCATATCGGCGACGGTGATTTTTCCGCGGTCTTCGACGCGGCGCTGAAGGCGCATGAGGCGGAGATCGACGCGATCGCCGGCAACAAGGATGCGCCGACCATCGACAACACGCTTGCCGCGCTGGAGCTCGGCGGCGAGGCGCTCGATCATGTCTCGTCGATCTTCTGGTGCCGCGCCGGCGCCTACACCAACGAGACCATCCAGGCGCTGGAGCGCGACATCTCGCCGAAGATGTCCAGGCACTTTTCAGCGATCTCGATGAACGAGAAGCTGTTTGCCCGCATTGACGACCTCTACCAGCGCCGCGAAAGCCTTGGCCTCGACGCCGAGACGCTGCGGGTGCTGGAGAAGACCTGGAAAGGTTTTGTCCGCTCCGGCGCCAAGCTCGACGCCGAAGGCAAGAAGCGGCTCGCCAAGATCAATGAGGAGCTGTCGTCGCTCGGCACCGCTTTCGGCCAGAACGTGCTGGCCGACGAGCGCGACTGGGCGCTGTTCCTCGACGAGGGCGACCTTGCCGGCCTGCCGGATTTCCTGAAGAGCTCGATGGCCGAGGCGGCCGAGATGCGCGGCCAGAAGGGGCGCTACGCCGTCACTTTGTCGCGCTCGATCTATGAGCCGTTCACGACCTTCTCGGAACGCCGCGACCTGCGCGAGATCGCCTTCAAAGCCTTCACCATGCGCGGCCAGAATGGCGGCGCCAGCGACAACACCGAAGTGGTGCGCGACATGCTGAAACTGCGCGCCGAAAAGGCCGGGCTGCTCGGCTACGCCTCCTTCGCCGCGCTGAAGCTCGACGACACCATGGCTAAGACGCCGAAGGCGGTGCACGACCTGCTCGATCCCGTCTGGGAAAAGGCGCTGGAAAAGGCCGCCGCCGACCAGAAGGAATTGGAGCGGCTGGCGGCGCAAGCCGGCAGCAACGAGAAATTCGCCGCCTGGGACTGGCGCTTCTACCAGGAGAAGCTGCGCGCGGAAAAATTTGCTTTCGACGAGGCGGAGCTGAAACCCTATCTGCAGCTCGACCGGGTGATCGACGCCTGCTTCGACGTCGCGACCAAACTGTTCGGCATCACCTTCGAGGAGAAGAAGGGCATCACCGCCTGGCACCCCGACGCGCGCGTCTTCGTGGTGAAAAATGCCGATGGCACAGAGCGTGCCTTGTTCCTCGCCGATTATTTCGCGCGGCCCTCGAAGCGTTCCGGCGCCTGGATGAGCGCGCTGAAGTCCGGCTATAAACTCGGCCACGGCTCGAAGCCGGTTATCTACAACATCATGAACTTCGCCAAGCCGCCGGCCGGCGAGCCGGCCCTGCTCTCGGTCGACGAGGCGAAGACACTGTTCCACGAATTCGGCCATGCGCTGCACGGCATGCTGACCGACGTCACCTGGCCGTCAGTTGCAGGCACTTCGGTCAGCCGCGATTTCGTCGAACTGCCCTCCCAGCTCTACGAGCACTGGCTGACGGTGCCGGCCGTGCTTGAAAAGCACGCGCTGCACGTCAAGACCGGCAAGCCGATGCCGAAGGCGCTGCTCGGCAAGATGCTGGCCACGCGTACTTTCGGCGCCGGCTTCGCCACGGTGGAATTCACGTCTTCCGCCTTGATGGACATGGCCTATCACGCCCGGCCCGAGGCGCCGGCGGAACCGCTTCGTTTCGAAGCCGAAACGTTGGAAGAACTCGACATGCCCGACACCATTGCGATGCGCCACCGTACCCCGCATTTCGGCCATGTCTTCTCGGGCGACGGCTATTCGGCCGGCTACTATTCCTACATGTGGTCGGAAGTGCTGGACGCCGACGCCTTCGCCGCCTTCGAGGAGACTGGCGATCCCTTCAACCCGGCACTGGCCGAAAGGCTGCGCAAGAACATCTACGCCGCTGGCGGCTCGAAGGACCCCGAGGAGCTTTACACGGCGTTTCGCGGCAAGATGCCTTCGCCGGAAGCGATGATGGTGAAGCGCGGATTGGTGTAGCACCTCTTCCTTCTCCCCTTGTGGGAGAAGGTGGATCGGCGCGCAGCGCCGAGACGGATGAGGGGTATTCCAGGGAACACCAACGCCTCACTCCGCTGGAGCACCCCTCATCCGTCGCCTTCGGCGACACCTTCTCCCACAAGGGGAGAAGGGAGAACCTTACGCCTTCCAAGGATCCGCAACCCTTGGCCATATCTTGCGCGTCAGCTTCCTGTAATCGGTCACCGCAGGATTGCTGGGATACGAACTTGGCGCCGTGACGTAGATGATCTCCGCCGCGATCGGCTCGAAGCCGGCGTAGAAATGGTTGGTCGACTTGATCAGCAGCATATCCTTGCCCAGCGGATCGACGCCAATATTGGAGAAAATGTCCGGCTCGAAAGTCTGGGTTCGGTTGGTGTTGAGGATGATGTCGACCTCGGTGCCTTCGATGCGCACCAGCGCGGTTGGACCGAGCGTCACCCGGCTCGGCCCGAAACTCTGCCAGCCCTCGGCAACGGCCTTCAGCACCTTGACGCGGGCGTCGATCGGTTCACCCGCCTGCGGCCCTGCCTTGCCGCCAAAACGCAGGTCGATGACCGCGCCCTCGCCGGCCGCCAGGCAGAAGGTGACGGCGATCGGATCCCAGATCGTCGCCACGCCGAATCTGTCGAGGCCACGCACCAGCATCTGACGCAGCACGAAGGTGCCGTCGCCGGGAACGCCGCCGCCGGGATTGTCCCATATGTCGGCGATGACCACCGGCTTGCCGGGGTTCTCGGCGCGCACCGCCAGCGCACGGTCGATGCCGTCGGCGGTATCGAGCATCGTCATCGCCGTCTTTTCGCGCATGGCATAGAGTTCCCGTCCCAGCCGCTCCGCCAGCGCGTCGCCCCCGGCCTTGTCATTGTCGGTGACGACGAGGATGCGCGTGCCCATTTCCGGCACGTCGGCGGCCATGAAGCCGTGGATCACTGAAACCGACAGCACGCCGTCCTTGCCGTGCAGCGCCTTGATGCGGTCGACGAAGGAGCGCATCGGCTCGCGGCTGGTCGGCAGCACCTGGATCATCCGGCAGTCGAAGGTCGAGATGACGGGCTTGATCTCGCCGCGCGCGGCGGCCAGCCCCAGCTCGACGACATGCTCGCCGCGTTCGTAGAAATCGGTGTGCGGGAATTCGAGGAAATAGGCCATGATGTCGGATGCCGCCACGCGCTTGGGCGTCAGATGGCTGTGCGGATCGAACTCGCAGGCGATCACCACGTCGGGCCCGACAATCCCGCGCACACGTCCCAGCAGGTCGCCTTCGCAATCGTCATAGCCTTGCGCCACCATGGCGCCGTGCAGTCCGAGAATGACCGCGTCGACCGGCAGCGCCGCCTTCAACTGATCGAGGATCTCGTCGCGCAGCGCCTCGAAGGTCTGCCGCTGCACCAGGCCGCCGGGCTCGGCCCAGGTCGCGGTGCCTTCGATCACGGTCAGCCCTTCCTTGGCCGCGCGCCGGCGCAAGGCGACGATCGGCGACGAGCACAGCGTCGGCGTCTCCGGATGCTTGCCCGGTCCGGCATAGAAGGCCATCTCGAACGATGCCCGGTCCGTCGGCACCGGCGAAAAGGTGTTGGTTTCCGTCGCCAGCGAGGCGGTGAAGATGCGCATGTAGGCTCCGTGGAATGCAAATTCTATTTGACGGCCCCGAGCGCCAGCCCGCGCACGAGGTAGCGCTGCAGCCAGATGAACAGGATCGCCACCGGCAATGTCGCCAGCAGTGTCGCCGCCATGACGTGATGCCACTCGATCGTGTAGCGGCCGGCGACGAGAGAAAAGACCTGGATCGGCAGCGTATAGCTTTCCTGGCTGCGCAGCATGGTCAACGCCACGACGAACTCGTTCCAGGCGTTGATGAAGGTGAAGATGGCGGTGACCGCGATGGCCGGCAGGCAGAGCGGCAGGAACACTTTGCGCAGGGTCAGCCAGCGACCGGCGCCTTCCATCCAGGCGGCCTCCTCAAGGTCGCGCGGAATGGTGTCGAAATAGCTCTGCAGCATCCAGACGGTGAAGGCGACGTTGAAGGCCATGTAGATGAAGCCGAGCGCCGTCGTCGATTCGACCAGCCCCCAGGCGGCCATCAGCCGGAACAGGCCGAGCACCAGCACGATCGGCGAGATCATCTGCGAGATCAGCAGGAACTGGCGGAAGGCGCCGTAGCCGGCAAAGCGAAAGCGCGACATGGCGTAGGCAGCGGGAACGGAGATGAGGATGGCGCCGACCGTGGCGATGACCGAGACATAGAGCGAATTGGCCAGTGCCTGGCCAAAGCCGGTCGCCACCCACATGTCGGCAAAATTCGACCAGCGGAACTCGCTTGGCCACCATGTCGGCGACAGCACCTCCTGTCGCGGCTTGACCGCGGTGAGCAACATCACCGCGAAGGGAAACAGCGTCACCACGATCAGCGGCGCCAAAAGCAGCCAGGCGACGATGGTGCGTTTGAGTTTGCTGGTCATGCGCGCTGCTCCCGCATCGCCAACCGCACATAGATCATGGTGAAGACCAGCAATATGGCGAACATCACCAGCGACACCGCCGAGGCCTCGCCCAGTTTGCCGATGCGGAAGGCAAGCTTGTAGAGGTGGGTGACCAGGATGTCGGTCGAGTTGGCCGGCCCGCCCTGCGTCATCACCCAGATGATCGGGAAGGAGTTGAAGACGTAGATGGTGTTGAGCACGATGGCGATGTTTATGAACGGCTTCAGCAGCGGAAAGGTGATCTCGCGGAACTGCTGCAGCGGCGTGGCGCCCTCGAGCGCCGCCGCCTCGTAGAGATCGTCCGGGATCGACGACAGGCCGCCGAGGAAGATCGTCGTGGTGAACGGCACCGTCACCAATATGCCGATCAGCACCTGCATCGGGAACGCCGTCTCGGCGCTGGCCAGCCACTGGATGTTGTGGTCGATCAGGCCAAGGCCAAGCAGCGCCGAATTCAGCATGCCGCTTTCGCCGCTGAGCGCCCAGCGCCAGACCACCGCCGTCATGGTCAGCGACACCGCCCAGGGCAGCATGATGATGACGCGGGCAAGGCCACGGCCGTAGAAATCGGTGTTGAGGATCATCGCCACCGGCACCGACAGCAGCAGCGCGCCGCCGACCACCAGCACGGTCCACACACCGGTGCGCCAGAGTGCCGCGACGAAGTCGGGATCGGCGGCAAGCGAGGCGAAATTGGCAAGGCCGCTGAACTCGCGCAGCTGGCCGAAGCGGTTGACGTCATGCGTCGAGATCTGGATCAGGTCCCAGACCGGCCAGAAGATGACGACCGCCGCCAGGAACAGGCTGGGCAAGGTCAGGAGATAGGGCAGGAAACGATTTTGCATCGGCTGGTTCGTACCGCGTTGCGGGTGGAGATTGGATTGCGCTGGCTTAACAGATTACTTTATCCCGCCTCGTTCTTCTCAGGGCCTTCAGGATTCCTTGCAAGCATCGGCGCTGCCCATCACCTGTCTGCCCGTCCTCCGCAGCCGTTGCGGAAGGGGCCTTTCCTCTCCCCCGTCGATCGGGGGAGAGGTGTCGAGCGAAGCTCGACGGAGTGGGGGTCGACCCTTGGGCGCAAGGCAAGGCGACATTTGCGCCTTTCCCGTGCCCGTTCGCGGCGGTTGCCAGGTGGTTCCCCCACTCCGTCTCGGCTCCGCCGAGCCACCTCTCCCCCCTCCGGAGGGAGAGGAAGGAGCCTGGCAGGGCGGCGCTGACACCGACGAACTGTCCTTCTTCTCAAGTCGGCAAGGGTGTGGCGCGCCCCGCCTGAGTCTGGGGCGCGCCACGGGGCGCAGGGAGATACGCCCTATTTCTTCAGCACGGCCCCTATTTCTTCAGCACGGCGTTGGCCTTCGCCGCCGCGTCCTTCAGGCCTGCCTCGGGGTCGCCGCCGAGATAGATCTTCTGCATGGCGTCGGACGTGATCTGGGCGATCTCTTCCCAGCCCGGAATGACCGGCGCGAAACGAGCGTCGGGCAGCAGCGCGGTGAAGGCGGCGAGATCGGCATTGTTGACGTAATAATCCATCTTGGCCTCTTCCTTGTTCACCGGCAGGAAGCCTTCGCCTTGCGTGAACTTGGCGCGCTGTTCCGTGGTGAACAGGAAGTCGAGCAGCTTCCAGGCCTCATCCTTGTTCTTGGAGTTCTTGAACATGATGATGGAATCGGTGACGCCATAGGTCCCGCGCGCCCCGGTCGGGCCGGCCGGAATGGCCGCCACGCCGTATTTCAGCTTCGGCGCCTCGTCCTTGATCTGGTTGGACAGGAAGGGTGCGGTGATCATCATGCCGACCTTGCCCTGCTTGAACAGGTTCTGCACGTCCTCGCGGTTGTTGGAGGTCACGCCTGGCTCGGTCAGCCCCTCGTCGATCATCGACTTGTAGAGCTTGGCGGCTTCGAGCGCGCCCCGCGTGCCGAGGCCCGACGTGCCGTCCTTGTTGAGGATCTCGGTGCCTTGCGACCACATGGCGTAGTAGTAATAGACGTCGGTCTCGATCTCCTTGCCCTGCAGGCCGAAGCCGAAGGTGCCGGACCCCAGCGCCTTGATCTTGCGCGCATCGTCCTGCAGTTCGGTCCAGGTCGCCGGCGGCTTGGCGATGCCGGCCTTCTCGAACAGCTCCTTGTTGTAATAGAGCGCGCGCGCCGAAGCGGCGATCGGCAGGCCGTAGGTCTTGCCGTCCATGATCGAGGGCGACAGGAAGGTGTCGATGAAGCGGCCCTTGAAGTCGGGCGTGATGTAGCTGTCGAGCGGTTCGGCGACGTCCTGCTGGACGAAGTCGATCAGCCAGCGCGTGCCGATGATCGACAGGTCCGCATTGGTGCCGGCGGTGATGTCGGTGGTCAGCTTCTGCAACAGCACATCCCACGGCACGACCTCGAACTTGATGGTGATGCCGGGGTTCTTGGCCTCGAATTCCTTCTTGACCGCTTCGAAATACGGACCGGTCTTGGCGCTGTATTCGGCGACGGTGACGCGCACTTCACCCGCATTCGCCTGCGCCGCGAAGGCCAGCATGCTCATTCCGGCCATCAGGCCGACAGTCCATTTGGCAAGGCTCATCTGATCTCTCCCATTGTTCCGCGCATTTGCGCTCCTTGTGCCGACGACGGGCACAAGATTTATGTGACTTTCCTACATTATCGAGGAATTCAGCGCATGCAAGTGGATTATCATGTTGCTTAATTACATTCATTTCAGTAACCTGCCGGCATCTGCCTGACATGCGGGAGGAGCAAGCGCCGTGGTTTCGAAAGCCGAATTCGAAGGCCGCTCTGTCGTCGTCACCGGTGCCGGCGGCGGCCTTGGCTCGGCGATCGTCGCATTGCTGGCCGAAAGGGGGGCGCGGGTGGTCGGCTGCGACCAGTCGCAGGAGGCGCTGGCAAGCCCGCACCTTGCCTCGCGCCATGTCTTCAACCTTCTCGACCGGGCTTCGATCGAGGCGGGGATCGCCGCTGTGCTGGACAGAGACGGCGTGCCCGATATCCTGATCAACAATGCCGGCTGGACGCGCGCCGAGACGATTTCCGCGCTCGATGCCGACAGGATCGAGCACGAGCTCGACCTCAATCTGACCGGGGTGATGACTTTCGCCGACCCCATCGTCAAGGCGATGGCGGCGCGCGGGTCAGGCAGCGTCGTCTTCATCTCCTCCGTCAACGCCATCGCGCATTTCGGCAATCCGGCCTACGCCGCGGCCAAGGCCGGCATCAACGCCTATGCCAAATCGATCGCCGTCGAACTCGGCCGCAGCGGCGTGCGCGCCAATGTCGTCTGTCCCGGATCGATCCGCACCGCCGCCTGGGACCATCGCCTGGCCAAGGACCCGGAAATCCTGGGCAAGCTCAAGCGCCTCTATCCGCTCGGCCGCATCGTCGACGCGGCGGAAGTGGCTGAAGCCGTGGCTTTCCTTGCCTCGGACCGCGCATCGGGCGTAACAGGCGTGGTGATGCCCGTGGATGCCGGACTGACCGCCGGCTGCCTGCCGTTCATCGACGACATATTGGGAGCGTGACCATGACCGACGTCCTGTTTCGCAACCTGTCGAAATCCTTTGGCCAGCATAAGATCCTCGAGGACATCAACCTCGACATCAGGAGCGGCGAGTTCGTGGTGCTGGTCGGCCCGTCCGGCTGCGGCAAGTCGACCTTGCTGCGCATGCTGGCCGGCCTGGAGACGATCAGTTCCGGAGACCTCATGATCGGCGGCACGCGCGCCAACGATCTGCCGCCACAGCAGCGCAACATCGCCATGGTGTTCCAGTCCTATGCGCTGTTCCCGCATTTGAAGGCCTCCGACAATATCGGCTTCGGCCCGAAGATCCGTGGCGAGAACCGTGCCGCCATCGACGACAAGGTCAAGAAGGCCTCCGGGGTGCTCAACCTCTTCTCCTATCTCGACCGCTATCCCCGCCAGCTCTCAGGCGGCCAGCGTCAGCGCGTCGCCATGGGCCGCGCCATTGTGCGCGAACCCTCGGTGTTCCTGTTCGACGAGCCGCTCAGCAATCTCGACGCGCAGTTGCGCGTCCAGATGCGCACCGAGATCAAGGCGCTGCACCAGCGGCTGAAATCGACCATCGTCTATGTCACCCACGACCAGATCGAAGCCATGACCATGGCCGACCGCATCGTCGTGATGGACCGCGGCCGGATCCAGCAGGTCGGCGCCCCGCTTGAGCTCTATGACCGGCCGGCCAACAAGTTCGTCGCCGGCTTTCTTGGCTCCCCCTCGATGAGCTTTGTCTCCGGCGCCCTCAAGGCGACGCCCGAGAAAAGCTGGTTCGAATCGGCCGGCGGCGGACGGCTTGCGCTTGCCGGCAAGGCGGCACCGGCTGGCAATGCGGTGGAGGCCGGCATCCGGCCTGAGCACTTCATCATCGGCGAGGCCGCCGACGCCATGGCGCTCAAGGTGGATGTCGTCGAGCCGACGGGCTCCGAGACCCATGTCTATGGCGCCATCGGCACCGATACGGTGCGCGCCGTGTTCCGCGACAGGGTGCCGGTCAAGCCGGGCGACCTGCTGCCGGTCTCGGTCGATCCCGGCAACATCCATCTGTTCGACAAGGCGACCGGCCTGCCGCTATAAGGCCTGCCCCGAGGGCAACGGCATGAAGACGAAACGACAGACATGAAGACGCCGGCAGACATCATCACGCGGCTGCAGCTGGTGTCGCAGGACGGCACCAAGTCGGATCGCCGGCTGGCCGGCCTTGTGCTGTCGGATCTCGATTTCGCTTCCAAGGCGGCAATCTCGGAGATTGCCGCGCGCGTTGGCGTTAGCGAACCGACGGTGACGCGCTTCTGCCGCAATCTCGGCTGCGAGGGCCTGCGCGACTTCAAATTCTACCTGGCCCAGGCCATCGCCATTGGCGGCCAGTATCTGTCGCCCGAACCGTTGAGCCGCGACGCGCGTGAACAGCGCATCGCCTCGGCCATCACCGAAGCGGCGATCTCGGCCATCCAGCGCGCCAGCGAGAACCTCGACATGACGACGCTGGTCGCCGTCGCCGAGCGGCTTGCGACGTCAGGCAATGTGCTGTGCATCGGCTCTGGCGGCATCTCCTCGATGATGGCGACCGAGATGCAGAATCGGCTGTTCCGCCTTGGCCTGCCGGTGCTGGCGCAGATCGATGGCCAGTTGCAGCGCATGTATGCCGCCGTAGCCACATCGGAAACCACCCTGGTCGCCTTTTCGGTGTCCGGCTATGCGCGCTCGGTCATCGAGGCGGTGCAGGTGGCCCAGCAATATGGCGCCACCACGGTCGCCATCACCGCGCCCGATTCGGCGCTGGCCAAGGTCGCCGACACGGTCATCCATTTGCAGCCGCTCGAGGACGGCAACATCTACAAGCCGACATCGTCGCGTTACGCGCTGCTGGCGATCGTCGACATGATCGTGACATCGGTTGCCGAGACGCGCGGTCCGAAGGTGCTGGAGAACTTGCGCCGCATCAAGCAGAGCGTGAACACGCTGAAGGTCGACGATCCAAGGCTCCCATTGGGGGATTGAACGTCAGCCAGAGGATTGACCGAGTGCTTCGACGCTCCGTGCCAGCACCTTCGGATCACCGGCTATGCGCAGCGTCTTGAGCCGTGCCGCGCCGCCGGCGACCACCGAAACGGCCGACGCCGGCACACCCAGCGTCTTGGCCACCAACCTCTCCAGCGCGTGATTGGCGGCGCCGTTTTCCGGCACGGCGCGGACCCGCGCCTTGAAATGGCTTCGCCCGTCCGCTGCCGTTTCGACACCTTCCAACCTGTCCCCGGAAGATTTTGGTGTCAGCCGCACGAACAGGTCGATGCCGTTCTCACGGATGCGGAACGGCGCGCTCATAGGATCGGCAAACTCACAGCACCAGCGGTGCTACCGTGGTGAGAATGAACTGCCTGACGAAGAACAGGATCAAGAGCAGGATGATCGGCGAAATGTCGATACCGCCAAGGTCCGGCATGAAGCGGCGGATCGGCCGCAGCGCCGGCTCGGTCAGCCGGTAGAGCATATTGCCGATGCTGCCGACGAACTGGTTGCGCGAATTGACGACGTTGAAGGCATAGAGCCAGGAAAAGATCGCCGAGGCGATGATGATCCACCAGTAGAGGTCAAGCGCCATGACGATGGTTTGAATGAGGGCGAGCATGCCGGTCTCCAATTGTTGCCGACATGTAGCCATTGCACGCCAAACCGGCAAGGGCCGGCAACCGAAGCGCCAGGCAACGAGGATTTCGGCAACGCAGCCTTGACAGAAATCAGCCGCGCCCGATAAATGCGCCACTTGCTGGAACGGGGCTGTAGCTCAGCTGGGAGAGCGCATCGTTCGCAATGATGAGGTCAGGGGTTCGATCCCCCTCAGCTCCAC
The DNA here is from genome assembly GCF_002294905.1 of Mesorhizobium sp. WSM4308. Lineage (NCBI taxonomy): Bacteria > Pseudomonadati > Pseudomonadota > Alphaproteobacteria > Hyphomicrobiales > Phyllobacteriaceae > Mesorhizobium > Mesorhizobium sp. WSM4308. The sequence continues at coordinate 16,498 of NZ_NSFW01000015.1, forward strand.
CAGCAAAGTCGTCGGTTCTCCACTTTTTCTGCCGCGCCGCCGGGACGCATGGTCGTCCCATGCAGCGCCGCGCGCCAATGTCACCCCAAAGCAGGCCGCAAGCAATTTCGCGACCTCCGGGGCCAGGCAATTGTCAATTGGACTTATGGCGATGGCCGTTGCCGGATCGCCGCTATTTTTTTTGGAAGCCGCCCTATTAGAGTGGCGTTCTCAAATCGTTTTTTCTGTGTGTTGTGACAAGGCGTTTCGGCGGGGGCGACCGAAGGCGCTATACGGATTCCGAGTTGAAATGAAGAATTCGCCTGCGAAAGCAAAGACGTGTCCATTCGCGAGAACCTCGCTGCAAATCTCAGACGGCTCTGCAAGAACCATGCCTCCGTTAGTGCGGTATGCCGTGAGTTGGGTATCAACCGCACGCAGTTCGAGCGGTACCTGCAAGGGCAGACCGTTCCGAACAAGGCCACCGCCAAGCTGATCTGCGACTACTTCCGCATCAACGAGCCCGAACTCTACCAGGACCCTGGCGCACCCGAGCACAGGGCTCCCGGTCTGCCGCCGATTTCCGAAAGTCTGTTCAACCAGATGATCCGCCCGCCCGCCCCGTCGATCGCGGGCGGTACCTATTTCACCTACTTTTCGATCCCCACCCGTCCCGACCTCTTGATGCGTTCGGTGACCTTCGTGCGTCGCGAGGCCGAGCTGGTCACATTCCGCCGGGTCACCGGGTGGTCGGAGCGCCGTGGCTCGACATGGGCGCGGGCGCGCGGCAACCACTATGGTGTGGCGATCTCGCGCCTGAACTGGATCTATTTCAGCGGCGTCAACCGTCGCCAGACCGGCGAACCGTCGCTGATCTCCGTGCAATGGGCTCCGATCTCCGAACCGGTGCTGACGGGCAAGGCCATGCTTCTGACAGAGGCCGGGCCGGCATTCGTATCGGTCATCATGCGGCAGGATATGTCCGGCATCCGGCCACGGCATGCCATCCGCATGGCGCATGTCGTCGGGCTCGACGATCCCGGCATCGATCAACTCGTCGTCAGCCTCGCCCGAGACGGGCTGGGTTAGTCGATCGGTTACGCTAAATAAGAATAAGAATATCCCAAAAAAGCGTATGCTAGCGATTGCCTACTCCGTATCTGAGCAAAATCGATATTTTAGACTTTACCGCCAAGAAAGATATTTTAGACCACGTCGGCTTTACTACAATTTTAACAAACCATTAACTCTTTCGACCTTACCTTTCTTCACGCGGATCCCGCTGTGGGGATCTTTCAACAGATCCCATTGGGGGTCGGGAAAAGGGACGAAAATGGCCAAGAAAGTGAACAATGCCCCGAAGCTGACGGTTGCGGCGGGCACGCAGACTGTCTTCTTCTCGCAGGGCATGCACTACAACAAGCGCTGAGGTCGTTCGGCGCCGATGGGCGGTTCGCCTGTCGGCGCCTCACATTGGCAAAACGGCATTCAGCATCATGAAAATGCGCTCTTCAAAAACGCTCGTCCTGTATCCCGGGACCAACAAGGTCACGGCCTGCAATTTCCTGACCCGAAGCGTCTTCGAATGCAGCCCCGAGGTGATCGGTCTTCTCGCATCCTGGGACGAATGGGCCTCCCCCGCGGAAATCGCGCGCGCTCACGGATGGTCGAGGTCCGACCTGAACGCCGTCGTCCCGCAACTGCTCGATTTTTCCGCCCTGGTCACCGCCGGTTCGCCGCTGGCCGAACAGGAAACAAAATTCTCCGGACAGTGGAACTGGGGCATCCCGACCGCGCTGATGCATTTCTGCGTCCAGGACTCGGAGTTCATGACCATTGAGCAAGCCGAGGCCCGCCAAATCGAACGCGCCGGCCATGTCGCGCAGCCCGACCTCATGCTCAAGAATGCCGCCGACGCCATTCGGCTGCCGAACGCGCTCGACGACAACGAACTCCTGACCCTGATGGCGCGGCGCCGCACCAACCGCACCGCGGCCGCCCCCACGATCACCGCGCGGCAGCTTTCCGACTGCCTGTTCGCGGGCATGGGCATCACCGGCGAGACCAGCAACTGCGTCGGCGCCCTGCCGCTGGGCATGACCCCCTCGGGCGGCGCACGCAATCCTTACGAGGCCTATGTGGTTGCGCTTGGCGTCGAGAGCCTGGAGCCCGGCGTCTACCACTATTCCGCCGCCGATCACGACCTCGGCAGGATCTCGGCCAACCATCTGCCGAGGATTTCCGAACTGGTCGGCGGGCAGGAATGGGCTGATGCCATGCCTTGCCTGATCCTGCTTTGCGCCAAGCTCGACCGCACCATGTGGAAATATGAGGATGCCAACGCCTACCGCGTCGTGCTGATCGAGGCCGGCCATATCGGCCAGAACATGATGCTGGCGGCGACCAGGCATGGTCTGTCGGCCTGCCCCACGGCAGCGCTCAGCCATTCGGCGATCAAGCGTCTTCTCGGCCTCGACCGCCTCACCGATGCACCCATCTATGCGTTGACCCTTTCGACCCCGGAACCAAACCCGCATTCGGCGGGCCAGTCCATTAATTAGCCGTCTTAGTATGTCCGTGTAGCCAATACGCGTTCCCTGAGTTCCACCAGATGACAGGAGAAGCACGTGGCCAATCAGTCCCTACGTCAGTCAGAAATCGATAGCCTTCAATATATCGCGACGATGAGCAATGAGCTCGTACAGATGGCCGAAGCAAGCCGTTTTCCCATGATCTCCTACCTGCTCGGCATGGCCTATGCCGAAGCCTTCGACGTCCTGCGCGGCGCGCAGCCGGCAAGGCATGCGCAGCTCAGCGGCAACCCGATGCATGCCAGGCCGAAGGACAACCACGCTCAGCAAAGGAGAGCGTAGCGGATGCAACACTCAGCCCTGCGCGCTCTGGTACCGCGACCCCCGCCTTGATCGCCCGCGGCCCGCAAATGGACTTCATGCATAGAGATTCGAGGGGGATCCGCCAATGAACATGATCGCACCCATCAGGAGCGCCGACGCCACGGACAGCGTCTTCGGCCGGCTCCAGACCCTGATCGCCCGTCGGCCGGCATCGCCAGATGCCGCACGCGCCGAGGCCCGGCAAATGATTTCCCTGGCGATGGCCGACACCTGGCAGGCAGACAGCCTATGGGGCGCGGCGGACGCCTTCCACGCCCATTTCGACTTCATGATGCAGACCATCGAGATCAACGGCGCCGACGATCCGAACCTCAGGACACTGCGCGTGAAATGCCGCTTCTATCTGGAGCAGGTCGAAGCGCTGTGCCATTCGATGAGCCACTGACCGCGGTTCTCACAAAGATCGGACGGTACCAGTATCGGGCCGGGCCTCTGCTCTAATCCCGCAAATTGAACACGAACGGCGCCGTGCGGCTGACGCGCGAGCCGAGTCCCGGCGGCGGTGCCGGCACCGTTGCGCCCTGCAGCACGGCGAGCGCGGCGCGGTCGAGGTCGGGATCGCCGGAAGAACGGGCCACGCGCGCCGACACCACCCTGCCCGATGCGTCCACCGCGAAGGCCACGTTCACATTGCCCTGCGCTCCCTTGGATTTCGCGGCACTTGGATAACGCTTGTGCCGATTGATCCACGACGCCAGCCGGGATTCCCACTTGGCCGGATCCATGCCCGAGACCCCTGCCGCCGATTTCGGCGCGGCCGCCCCGGCCGCCGGCCTTGTCTGTGCGCTTGCGGTGGCAACCGTCCTTGCCGGCTCGGCCTTTTCCTTCCTTGGCCGCGGCTTCGGCTTTTCGGCCGGTTTTTTCGCCTTGGCCTGGGCCGGTTTCTTTTCCTTGATTTTCTTGACCGGCTTCGGCTGCGGCAACGCAATGACGACCTCTGGCGTCACGGCTTCGACGATTTCGGGAACGACCTGATCCGGCGGCGGCTGGTCGATCGGTTCGGCGTCGGCTGTCGTGGTCGGCTCGGTCCCGTCGGGCGGCACCGTTTCCGGTTGCTCGGCTGTCGGTTCGGTCTGTTCGGTCATTTTCTCGGGTTCGGCTTCGGCGACCCTCTCGGCCTCCTCGGCTGGTTCGGCCTGGTCGGGCATCGCCGCTTCCAGCATCGCGGCCTGTTCGGGCACGGCCGGCATCACCGCCATCGGCACCATTTCGATCACCGGAGCCGGCGGCGGTCCGCCATCCATCTCGATCGGACTGAAGCTCTGCACCGCATAGGCGACCGCGACATGGGCGCCAAGCACCAGCGCCGCCGCACCCGTCCACAAGCCAAGGTCGCGCCAGCCGAAGCGCGTCGGGTAAGTCGTCGGCAGGGCCGCCGCCTGCGTCATGGCGCCGCCGTTCCCGCGGGAGCGGGTGCCGGCGCATCGCTCGCGGGCGCCGTCTCCAGGCCGACCAGCGCGATCTTCAGATAGCCGGCGCGGCGCAGCAGGTTCATGGTCCCCATCAGGTCGCCATAGGCGACCGCCTTGTCGGCGCGCAGGAAGATGCGCGTCTGCTTGTCGCCCCTGGTCCTGCTGTCCAACGTGGCCGCGAAGGCCGGACGCGGCACGCTGTCATTGCCGATAGCCAGCGTAAGATCATCTTTCAAGGTCAGGAACAGCGGCGTTTCGGGTCGCGGCGCGGGCGTCGCCGTCGAGCCCGGCAGGTCGACATTGACGTCCACCGTCGCCAGCGGCGCGGCGACCATGAAGATGATCAGCAGCACCAGGATGACGTCGATGAAGGGCGTGACGTTGATCTCGTGGCTCTCCTCGAGATCCTCGTCCAGGGTCTGGCGGATTCTGCTTGCCATGGCGTCGCTACTCCGCCGCCAGCGCCGTCGCCGGCGCGACCGTGCGGAAATCCAGGTCTCGGCTGACCAGCCTCTCGACGCCCGCCGAGGCATCGGCGAGGATCTGCCGGTAGCCGGCAATCGAGCGGGCGAAGACATTGTAGACCACCACTGCTGGAATTGCCGCGACGAGGCCCATCGCCGTGGCCAGCAGCGCTTCGGCGATGCCCGGCGCGACCACTGCCAGATTGGTGGTTTGCGCCTGCGAAATGCCGACGAAGGCGTTCATGATGCCCCAGACCGTGCCGAACAGGCCGACGAAAGGTGCCGTGGAGCCAATCGTCGCCAGCACGCCTGTGCCGCGCGACATGCGCCGCGACGCCGCCGCCTCGATGCGCGACAGGCGCGAGGTGACCCGTTCCTTCAACCCGTCGCCGCCGACATGGTCGAGCGCGGCGGCCGAGAGTGCGGTCTCTTCTTCCGCCGCCTTGACCAGAAGCGCGCCGGGGCCGCCGCTGCGATCGAGCGCGCGGCTCGCCTGCGTCAGCGTCGCGGCATCACCGATCGCGCGAACGGCACGGCGGACGCGCAGCTTGCCGCCAAAAATCTCCAGCGATTTGGCCAGCCATATCGTCCAGGTGACGAGCGAGGCGAAGGCCAGTCCGATCATCACCGCCTTCACGATGATGTCGGCCGCCATGAACATGCCCCATGGCGACAGATCGTGCGGCAGGGTCAGCTCCATCGCCCCCGTCGGCGCTGCTGCGACGGGCGCCACAGCTGCTGGCGCGCCGGGCGGCGGTGTCGCGGGCGCTGATGTGGCCGGGGCCGTTGCGGCGGGTGCCGGTGCGGTAGACGCCGGCGCTGCCCCTGCGGCGGAGGCCGCGCCGGCGTCTACCGCAGGGGCAGCGCCGGCCGGCTGTTGCTGGGCCGATACAATGCCGACCGACAGGATGACGGATGCGACCAACGCTGCAAGCAAACTGGTTCTAGACAACAACAGCTTCTTCCTTGTCCTCACAACGGTCGGCCCCTTCCTATTCCGCCACCCCGGCGGTCCGATCTCCGGGCATGAAACATGGCTCTACTAGTCAACATTGAAGATGAGTGCAACAGTCAACAATTCGTCGGGACGACCGATGACGTTCGCCGGCGGCAGCACGATGCCCGAACATCCTGCTTCTTCGCGTCAGAGCCGCGGCCTGAGTGGACGAGTTGAGCTTCGCCAGTCAGGATGGCCCTCACGATCGGCAAGGAGACACCCTCGGATGATCAAGGCAACGCCCTTCGACTTCCCGTATGACCGCAGGCTGGCGGCCGAAAACACGGCGCTTGTCGTCATCGACCTGCAGCAGGATTTCCTGTCGACCACGGGCTATTTCGCCAGAAAAGGATATGACCCCTCGCCGCTGCGGGCGATCCTGCCCACGGTGAACCGGCTGATATCAGCCGCGCGCAAAGCCGGCGTCACGGTCATCCACACCAGGCAGGGCTATCGCGCCGACATGGCCGACATGACGCCCTATGAGAAATGGCGCCGCAAGCGCTCCGGTCTCGACGGCACAGACATACTGCTGCGCTCGGGCGCGGGGTTCCAGATCGTTCCGGAGATCGATGTCGCGCCTGATGACATCATCGTCGACAAGACCTGCAACAGCGCCTTCACCTATACGGATTTCGAGCTTGTGCTGCGCGCGCAAGGCATCACGCATCTCATGTTTTCCGGCTGCACGACCGACGTCTGCGTCCACACCACGCTGCGCGAGGCCTGCGACCGCAACTTCCAGTGCCTGACGATCTCGGACGCCTGCGCCAGCGGCGACAGACAAGCCCACGAGGCGGCGCTGCACATGGTGACGGTCGAGGACGGCGTCTTCGGCGTCCTGGCCGATTCGGCCGCCGTCATCAATGGTCTGTCGCGGCTTGGCGACAGGCATCACGCAGACGATTGATCGGCTTCACCCTGCCGCACGCGTCTCCAGCCCCGTGCGAGGCGCGTAGGCCCCCGGCTGGAAAGCATCATGTTCGCGGCGCGCCAGCGAGTTGCGCAGCAGCGCGATCGTTTCCCGGCCGGCCGTCGCGATCTCGCGCGGCGTGTCGACGCCGATGATCATGAACTCATCGATCCCGAGCCCGGCATAGGCAAGCAGCGACAACGCGACCTGGGCGGGCGGCCCGGACAGGTCGACTGCCTTGTGGCCGGTGGCGGAAGCGCCCTGGTGGATCCGCACCGGAAGCGCGAAGCGCAGTTTGCCGGCCCGGCCATGTTCGGCCGCGGCGCCACGCACCCGCTCCATCAACTGCCTGACATCGTCGATCGAGCCCGGCGCCAGTTCGAAGACATCGGCATGCCGGCCGGCCACTTTCAGCGCCGTTCCTGATTGCCCGCCCATGCGGATGGTCAGGTCGGCGCCGTGCGGGCCTTTGCGCGGCACGTAGCCGCCCCTGATACTGTAGAAGGCGCCTTCATGATCGAAGGGTCGGTCATTCGACCACAGCCGCTTCAAAAGCACGAGATATTCGTCGATGCGCTGCCAGACGACGCTGTGCCCGACCGGCCGTGACTCGGCATCGTCATCGTTCAACGGCTCGCTGATCATCCGGAGCGCCAGCCGGCCGCCGCTTTTTCGATCTATCGATGCCAGCTGACGGGCCGCCACGGTTGGCTCGACGACACCTGCCCAGTGGGTCAGCACGACCTCGAGCGCGGCGGTGCGGTCGAGCGCCTGAGCGGCAAGATCCATATTGGTCAGCAGCCCGGCCGAATCGTCGACGACGATCTTCTGAAACCCGCCATCCTCGATCAGTCCTAGCTTGGTCGCCGTCTCGGCAAAATCATAGAAAAACGGAATGGCGGCATCGGCGGTCTTGCCGGGGACATGGGTGAATTCGATCGGCATTGTCATCTCCTCCATCGCTGGAATCATGGATGCGCTGAAATTCGAATCGCGGCCGCGCGCAAACGCACCGGGATCCGGTTCATTCAACTCCGATTGCCTGATACAGCGGGGCGGCCGGCCCCTGTCGATCCGGTGCCCTAGGGAATAAGGCCCAGAACGACGGCCCCGGTGAACACGAACGCAAGGGCAAAGACGAGATAGGCGAAAGCTCCGGCATAGGCCGGGCGAAAGGTCTGGGCATTGGCCAGCCTCTGGCCGCTGCTGTCAGTCTGAGCGTTCTGGATATAGGACATATCGACCTCCGTCTCGCCGGTTAATCTATAAAACTTGTAGACTTTGTCGATTGCTATTTTTGCGCTGTAGGCAGAATAATTTTCTCCCTCCAGGGGATAAGTTGGTTATGAATTGCTGGGATCGCTTGCCGGCGCAATTGATCGGCAGGGCATGAGCCTTCCTCCGGGCGCGTCCGAACGGACCTATGGCCTTGTTCCCGCTGCACCCAATTGGTCCATTGGCCGCCTTGTGCGGGCGCGGTAGCATCCCCCGACAAGCAAATGCGAACTGGGTCGAACAGGGGAATAGAAATGGGCGAAAGACTGGCGGGCAAGGTTGCCATCATTTCGGGCGGCGCGACGGGAATGGGCGGAGCGGCCTCGGAACTGTTCGCGGCTGAAGGCGCCAAGGTGGCGATCATCGACCGCAATGGCGAGGCAGCCGCCGCCACCGCGACGGCAATCCGTGCACGCGGCCATGTCGCCGAGCATTTTGTCGCCGACGTGTCCGACGAGGCGCAGGTTCAGGCGGCAGTGAAGGGCGCGACCGAAAAACTCGGCCCGGTCACGGTGCTGTTCAATCACGCCGGCACCATCGTGATAAAGCCGTTCCTGGAGACGACCGTGCAGGAATGGGACTGGCTGCATGCCGTCAATGTGCGTTCGATGTTCCTGATGACGCGCGCCGTGCTGCCCGGCATGATCGCGGCGGGCGGCGGCTCGATCGTCTGCACCTCGTCGATCTCGGCGGTGGCGGCGACACCGAACGAAGTGCTCTACGACACCACCAAGGGCGCCTGCCACATGTTCGCCCGCGCCATTGCCGTCGAGTTCCGCGACCGCAACATCCGCTGCAACGCCGTCTGCCCCGGCTTTATCAGGACACCGCACGGCCTGCGCGAGGTCGCCGACCTCGGCAAGCTCGGCGTCGACGTCTCCGACGCGGCACTGGCTGCGCAGCAGGGCCGCATCGGCGAGCCGGAAGAGGTGGCCAAGGCCGCGCTGTATTTGGCCAGCGACGAATCGAGCTTCGTCAACGGCGCGCATCTGTTCGTCGACAATGGTTTTACGGCGATGTGAGCTTTCCAGGAGAAGGGCCTCGCTACCGCTCTTCCCTGCGAAACGGCTTCAACAACGCCGACGGCGCCACCGCGTTGCGCGACATCACCGCCATGGCGACGATGGTGAAGATGAACGGCAGCATCAGGAACGCTTCGTAGGGGATGTGCCCGAGCCCGCTCGCCTGCATGCGCAGTTGCAGAGCATCGACAAAGGCGAACAGCAGTGCCGCGCCCGCCGAGCGCCACGGGTCCCAGCGGCCGAACACCACCAGCGCGATCGCCACCCAGCCGCGTCCGGAGACGACACCGAAGGTGAAGGCGTTGAACTGCGCCATCGACAGGAAGGCGCCGGCCAGCCCCATCAGGGCGCCGCCGAGGATGACGGCCTGGAAGCGCGTGGCAATGACGCTGACGCCGGCCGAATCGGCGGCGCGCGGGTTCTCACCGACCATGCGCACCGACAGGCCCCAGGGCGTGCGGTAAAGCACGAAGGCCGCGAGCGGTATGGCGATGATCGCCATGTAGACCAGCGCGAACTGGTTGAACACCGCCGGCCCGAGCACCGGAATGTCCGATAGAACCGGGATCGGCAGCGTCTGAAAGCCCTTGATGGCAGGCGGCACCGATTGCTGACCGAAGATCAGCCGGTAGAGGAAATAGGCAAGGCCCGACGAGAACAAAGTCACGCCGATGCCGCAGACATGCTGGCTCAGGCCCAGTGCCACGGTGAACAGCGCATGCAGCGCGCCCATCAGCATCCCGGTCAGCACCGCCACCAGGACGCCGAGCCACAGGCTGCCGCTGAGGCTGGTGGCGGTGAAGCCAGTCATGGCGCAGAGCAGCATGATGCCTTCGATGCCGAGATTGAGCACGCCGGCGCGCTCGGAGAACATTTCGCCGAGCGTGGCGAAGGCCAGCGGCGTGGCGATGCGGACGATGGCGGCCAAAAAGCCGACCTGGAAGATCTGTTCCAGCACCGCGCTCATCGGGCGGGCCCCACACTGCGAATGCGATAGGCGGTAAACAGCAGGGCCACCAGCATGGCGAGCAGGGCGGTGCCCTGGATGACGTCGCTGAGGAACGCCGGCACGCCGGTCGCGCGCGACATCGCCTCGGCGCCGGTCATTACGGCGGCGAGGAAGATCGCCGCCGGCACCACGCCCAGCGGATTGAGCCGCGCCAGCATGGCGACGACGATGCCGGAATAGCTGTAGCCGGGCGAGATGTCGCTCATCACCTGGAAATGCACGCCGCCGACTTCGCCGACGCCGGCGAGCCCCGCCAGCGCGCCGGACATGAGCGCGGCCGAGAGCAGCACACGCTCGACAGGGATGCCGCCGTAGCGGGCGGCTTCCGGGTTCTCGCCGGTGACCCTGATGCGGAAACCAAGCGTGGTGCGCGCGATGAGGAACCAGATCAGAGGTGCTGCGATCAGCGCCACGATGACGCCCAGATGCAGCCGCGTGCCTTCGACCAGCACCGGGAAATTGGCCGAATCCTCGATTGGCGGCGAGATCGGATAGCCGCTGAAGCTGTCCTTCCACGGCCCTTCGATCAGCGCCATCAGCGCGTAGTAGATGACCGAGTTGAGCAGCAGCGAGCTGACGACATCGTCGACCTTGAATTTGACCCGCAGCGTCGCCGGCACCAACGCGACTGCGGCACCGGCGGCGGCGCCGACAATTGCCATCAACAGCATGGCGAGCGCTCCCGGCATCGGAATGGCGCCGACAAAGCAGCTGGCGACGGCACCGGCCAGCAATTGCCCCTCTGCGCCGATGTTCCAGAATTTGGCGCGGAAGGCGACGGCGACCGCCAGTCCGGTGAAGATCATCGGTGCGGCGCGCACCAGCGTTTCGGTGATGGCGTAGCTGTCGCCGAGCGAGGCCGTGAACATCACGCCGTAAGATTCGAGCACGCCAGCGCCAGCCAGCGCGATGAGCCCGCTGCACAGGACAAGCGTGGCGCCGATGGCCACCAACGGAAGCGCAAGATTGAACCAGGCTGGCGTCGAGGTGCGGACTTCGAGGCGAAACATCAGCCGTGGCCCTCCGCCCCGGTCATCAGCAGGCCGAGCCGCGCGATCGTCGCATCAGCACTGTCGAGCGTGCCGGCGATGCGGCCCTCATACATCACCGCGATGCGGTCGCAGAGCACCAGCAGCTCTTCGAGATCCTCGCCGATGACGATGATGCCACAGCCCTTGGCGCGCATGTCGAGGAACTTCTCGTGGATGAAGCGGGCAGCCCCGATGTCGAGGCCGCGCGTCGGCTGAGAGACGATCAAAACCTTCGGGTCGAAGGCAAGCTCGCGCGCCAGGAGCGCCTTCTGCAGATTGCCGCCGGACAGCGCCCCGGCACGCGTCATCGGTCCAGGGCACCTGATGTCATAGGCCTTGATCTGTTCTTCGGCGAAGGTGCGGATCGCGTCCGGCTTGAGCAGGCCTTTGCTGCTGAATGCGGCGGTACCGATGCGTGGCAGCACCATCGAATCGGCAAGCGGCAAATTGGTGACCAGACCCGTGGTCATGCGGTCCTCCGGGATGCGGCCAAGCCCAAGCGCCTGCACCTCGCGCGGCGAAAACCGTGAAACCGTCTGGCCGGCGATCGTCATCCGGCCGGCATCGGGCGCGCGCACGCCGGAGATCACTTCGGCGAGCGCCCGCTGGCCATTGCCCGACACGCCGGCAATGCCAAGAATCTCGCCGGAGCGGACGGCAAGCGAAACATCGCGCAGCGCGGTTCCCGAATGCGTCGAGGTGGAAATGGCGTCGAGCGTCAGCACCGCTTCGCCCGGCGTCGAAGGCCCCCTGGCCGGCGGCACGATCTCGTGGCCGCACATCAGCTGCGCCATGGCGGCGGACGTGGTGTTGGCAGGATCGTCGACGCGGCCGGCGACACGGCCATGCCGCAGCACCGTGCAGCGATGGGTGAGCGCCCGCACCTCGTTGAGCTTGTGCGAGATGAAGATGATGCCGAGACCTTGCGCCGCCATCGAGCGCAGCGCTGAAAACAGCCCGTCGACCTCGCTCGGCGCCAGCACCGCCGTCGGCTCGTCGAGGATCAAAAGCTTTGCGCCGCGAAACAGCGCCTTGACGATCTCGAGCCGCTGCTGTTCGCCGACCGACAGCGTCGAGACCGGCAGGTCGGGATCCAGCGTCAGTCCATGCTGGCGGCCGATTTCGGCCAGCCGCGCCAGCCCGCCGGCGCGGTCGATCCGTCCCGATTTTCCGGGAATGCCGATCAAGAGGTTCTCCAGTACCGTCAGCCGTGGCGCCAGGTGAAAATGCTGATGCACCATGCCGATGCCGGCGGCCAGCGCATCGGCCGAACTGGTGATCCGCACGGGCTGCCCCTGGACGAGGATTTCCCCGGCGTCCGGCGCGTAGGCGCCGAACAGCACATTCATCAGCGTCGTCTTGCCGGCGCCGTTCTCGCCCAGCAGTCCGAGGATTTCACCGGGCGCGACGCTGAGGTCGACAGCCTCGTTCGCCTTGACGGCGCCGAAGCTCTTGGTGATGCCGCGCATTTCGATGAGTGGGGCGGGCGTCGGCAAGGATACTCCTGATCGGAATTGGCTTTACGATTCAGCTTTGACTGATCGGGTGGCGCTGCACCCCTCTCTGGCCTGCCGGCCATCTCCCCCTCAAGGGGGGAGATTGGATGTCACTTTCGGCTTTCGCCAGTTTTTCTAGGTCGAAAGAAAAGTGACTCGGGTGAAGCTGCCAATCTCCCCCCTTGAGGGGGAGATGTCCGGCAGGACAGAGGGGGGCGCTTAGCACCGCCCCTCAAAGCAAGCCTCAATCCGAAACCGGCGTGTTCTCGTCGACATCCACCCGGAAATTGCCTTCGAGGATCTCGGCCTTCTTCTTCTCGACCAGATCCTTGACCTCGGCCGGCAGCGTCTTGTCGAACTTGTGGTAGGGGGCGAGATACGAACCGCCCTTGGCCATGCGCGAGAAATCGCCATAGTCCTGCGCGGTATAGACGCCGGCCTTGACCAGTTTGATCGCCTGTTCGACCGTCGGATACATGTCCCAGACCGGGCCGGTGATGACCGTGTCGGGGCCCAGGCTCGACTGGTCCGACATGTTGGAGATGGCGAGGATTTTCTTCTCGACCGCCGCCTCGATGACGCCGAAGCGCTCGGCATAGATGACGTCGACGCCGGCATCGATCTGCGCCACCGCGGCTTCCTTGGCCTTGGGCGGATCGAAGAAGGAACCGATGAAGGCGACCTTCTTCTTGACGTTCGGATTGACCTCCTTGGCGCCGGCAAAGAAGGCGTTGACCAGCCGGTTCACTTCCGGAATGCCCATCGCCGCGACGGCGCCGACCGTGCCTGATTTCGACATCTTGCCGGCGATCATCCCGGAGAGATAGGCGGGCTCATGGATCCAGTTGTCGAAGACGCCGAAATTGGGTTCGGCCGGACCGGCGCCCGAACCGAACAGCCAGGCGGTCTTCGGGAATTGTTTTGCGGTGCGGCGCGATTCACGTTCGGCGGCGAAGGCGTCGCCCAGCACCAGCTGGTAGCCGCCTTGCGCATATTCGCGCATGACGCGGCTGAAGTCGGCGGTCTGCACCTTCTCCGACCATTTGTATTCGATGCCGAGTTCCTTCTCCGCCTTCTGCAAGGCGACATGGATCTGGTTGTCCCACGGCTCCTCGATCGGCGTGGCGAAGATCGCCGCCACCTTCAGCTTCTTGTCCTTGGCGAAGGCCGCACCCGGCAGCATGGCCGCTGCCAGGCCAAGCGCGCCGAGCTCCAGCACATTGCGCCGCGAAATCCCTTCGCGTGTCGACGAAGATTTGTTCTTCCGGTTTTCCATTGCAGGCCCCTCTGTTTGACAGCCGTGTCGAGCCGGCCGTTCTAAAAATCAGACGGGGAACTATGGAACGGGTCCGGACTTTTGTCCACATGGTCAAATTTGGCGACACGCCGAATCCAGCCCTGATTCTCGCTGGCCAAACGGCAGGCGGCGGTCAAGCCCGTTCGAGCGCGATGGCGATGCCCTGGCCGACGCCGATGCACATCGTCGCCAGGCCGTAGCGGCCGCCGCGCTCACGCAGCTCCAGCGCCGCCGTGCCCGAGATGCGCGCGCCCGACATGCCCAGCGGATGGCCGAGCGCGATGGCGCCGCCATTCGGGTTGACGTGTTCGGCATCCTCGGCAATGCCGAGCTGGCGCAGCACGGCGATGCCTTGCGAGGCAAAGGCTTCGTTGAGCTCGATGACATCGAACTGTCGCGGCGTCAGGCCAAGCCGCGCGCAAAGTTTCTGCGTCGCCGGCGCCGGGCCGATGCCCATGATGCGCGGCGCAACGCCGGCGGCGGCGCCCCCGAGAATGCGGGCGATCGGCGCCAGGCCGTATTTCTTTATCGCGGCCTCGGAAGCAACGATCAGCGCCGCCGCGCCGTCATTGACGCCGGAGGCATTGCCGGCGGTCACCGTGCCGTCCTGCCGGAACGGGGTCGGCAGCTTGGCCAGTGCCTCGACCGTCGTGCCGGCGCGTGGATGTTCGTCTTTCGAGACCATCACCGCATCGCCCTTGCGCTGCGGGATGGTCACCGGAGTGATTTCCTTGGCCAGGCGGCCATTGGTCTGTGCCGCGACAGCCTTGTCCTGGCTGCGCACGGCAAAGGCGTCCTGGGCCGCGCGGGTAACGGCGAATTCTTCTGCCACGTTCTCGCCGGTTTCCGGCATCGAATCGACGCCATACTGCTTCTTCATCAGCGGGTTGACGAAACGCCAGCCGATGGTGGTGTCGTGTATCTCGGCATTGCGCGAGAACGCGGTGTCGGCCTTGGGCATGACGAAGGGCGCCCGGCTCATCGATTCGACGCCGCCGGCGATCATCAACTCCGCCTCGCCGGCCTTGATGGCCCGCGCGGCAATGGTCAGCGCATCCATGCCCGAACCACACAGGCGATTGACGGTCGAACCCGGGATTTCCTTCGGCAGGCCGGCCAAGAGCAGCGCCATGCGTGCGACGTTGCGGTTGTCCTCGCCGGCCTGGTTGGCGCAGCCATAGACGACGTCGTCCACCGCCTGCCAGTCGATGCCGGCATTGCGCTCGACCAGCGCCTTCAGCGGTATGGCGCCGAGATCGTCTGATCGCACCGAGGACAGCGAACCGCCGAAGCGGCCGATCGGCGTGCGGATGTAGTCGCAGATATAGGCCTCGGCCATGTCATGCAGCCTTTGCTTTTCCGGTTCCCTCATGCGCCGCCTTGGTGCGGGCCTGCAGGTCGCGCAATGTATTGAGTTCGAGTTCGCTTGGCGCCGGTGTTTCGTCAAGCGCCTCGGCGAACTTAACCACCCAGCCACAGCTGTCCTGCACCTGCTGGCGGGTGACGCCGGGATGCAGCGACACGACCGTGAATTCCTTGGTCACCGGGTCCGGCTTCCAGATGGCGAGATCGGTGATCAGCAGTGTCGGCCCGGCGGTGTCGATGCCCAGCCGCTTGCGGTGATCGCCGCCCTCGCCATGGCCGAAGGAGGTGAAGAAGTCGATCTTCTCGACCATGCCGCGCCTGGTTTGCGCCATGGTGATGTAGATCTCCTTCGACGAGGTCGCGATCTCCGGCGCGCCGCCGCCGCCGGGGAGCCTTGTCTTGGGATGGACATAGTCGCCGATGACCGTGGTGTTGATGTTGCCGAACTTGTCGAGCTGCGCGGCACCGAGGAAACCGATCGAGATGCGGCCGCCTTGCAGCCAGTAGCGGAACATTTCCGGCACCGCGACGGTGGTGACGGCGGTCTCGCACAATTCGCCATCGCCGATCGACAGCGGCAGCACGTCAGGCGCGGTGCCGATCGTGCCGCTCTCGTAGATCAGCGTGATGTCAGGCGCATGCGTCAGCCGCGCCACGTTGCAGGCGGCGGACGGCGCGCCGATGCCGACGAAGCAGACATCGTCATTGCGCAGCGCGCGGCTGGCGGCGATCGTCATCATCTCGTTGGGGGTGAAGCCCGGATTGTCGCTCATGCAGCTTTCCTCAGATGCTCGACGCGGCCAGCGAAATCGTCGGCGCTCTTTTCGATGACATTCGCCTGCATCCAGGCATGGAACTTCTCGCGGTCGGCGGCGATCGCGTCCCATTCGAGATAGGCGGCGTTGTCGCGCGCGTAATAGCCATGGGCATAGGACGGATGCGAGCCGCCGGGCACCACCGAGATCGCCGCGATCGTCCAGCGCGGCAGCACGGTCAGATTGGGGTGCAGATCGTCGAAATTGTCGACCACCTCCTCCACCGTCACCACGGCGCGCCTGGCCGCCAGCACGGCCTCCTTCTGGATGCCGATGATGCCCTCGACCAGCACATTGCCTTTCCTGTCGGCCTTCTGCGCATGGATGAAGGTGACGTCAGGCCGAATTGAGGGAACGGCCGCCAGCACCTCGCCGGTGAACGGACAGGTGACCGACTTGATGTTCGGGTTGACCGCGGCAAGGCCTGCGCCGCGATAGCCGCGGAACACCGCGCAGGGCAGGCCGGCCGCGCCCGCCTCATAGGCGTTGGCCATGCCGGCATGGCTGTGCTCCTCGACCTCGATCGTCCGGGGAAAACCGTTCTCGATGGAATCGCGGGCGCGCCGCAGCAGGCCGACACCGGGATTGCCGACATAGGAGAAGACGATCTTCTTCGCCATGCCCATGCCGATCATCTGGTCGTAGATCAGGTCCGGCGTCATGCGGATCAGGGTCAGGTCGCGAAACCCCTGGCGAATCGCCTCATGCGCGGCGGCTGTCGGGATCAGGTGGGTGAAGCCCTCGAAGGCGACGGAGTCGCCATCGTTCAAATTCTCGGCCACGGCCTGTTTGAGCGGCAGGAACTTGACCATCGTCGACTCCCGGTCCAAAAGTTCGTATTGCGAACTTATGTTTTGTATGCGAAACTTTCTACGCCGGGTAAGGTCATGGAGTCAATCCGGGCGTCGATACCCTTTGGCGGAGGTGAGATGGGCGAAGAAGCCGCTTCCCGTGATCATGTCGGCTCGCTCGAGCGCGGCCTTGCGGTCATGGAGATCCTCGCCCGCCACCCCTCCGGCATGACGCTAACGGAAATGGCCCAGCAAGCCGGCCTGACCCGGGCCGGCGCCCGCCGTTTCCTGCTGACGCTTGTCGCATCAGGCTATGCCACCCAGGACGGCCGTGTGTTCTCGCTGTCGCCGCGCCTGCTGGCCGTTGCCCGCACATGGCTCGGTGGCGGCTCGCTGTGGAGCTTCGCCGCGCCGATCATGCGCGCGGTCGCCGCGCAGCTGAACGAGGCCTGCTCTGCGGCGATCCTGTCGGGCCAGGATGTCGTCTATGTCGCCCGCATTCCTGGTCGCCGCATCCTCAGCGTCTCGCTCGATGTCGGCACCAGGCTGCCCGCCTATTGCACCTCGATGGGGCGCATGCTGCTCGCCGGCCTGGCGCCGCAGGAACTCGACGAATTTCTGCACCAGGCGACCATCGAGAGACGGACGCCGAAGACGATCACCGACATCGGGCTGCTGGCCGGGGCCATCGGCAAGGCGAAGGCGAACGGCTTTGCCATCGTCGACGAGGAGCTGGAACTCGGCCTGCGCTCCATCGCCGTGCCGATCCGCGACCGCGCTGGCAACACGGTCGCGGCCATCAACGTCTCGACCCAGTCGGCGCGGTTCACCGTCGCCGAGATGGAGCGGGAAATCCTGCCGGCGCTGCTTGGAGCCAGACAGCGCATCGAGGATTTTTTTGTGGTCTAAGAGGTCGAACGCCGGCGGGCCAGCCTCCGATAGTTGCACCCTCAGTGCTTGATCCTGTCTCGCATCGCGTACCAAAGCATGCCCAGCACATAGAGCGGCCCGCGCAGCGCCGTGCCGCCGGGGAACGGCAGCGGCGTCAGCGTCGAGAACAGGTCGAGCCGCGAGGCGTCGCCGGTGATGGCTTCGGCCAAAAGCTTGCCCGACAGCGTCGACAGGATGACGCCCTTGCCGGAATAGCCATGCGCGAAATAGACCTCGCCATAGTGCCCGACATGCGGCAGCCGCGATGTCGTCACCGACACCAGCCCGC
Source organism: Mesorhizobium sp. WSM4308 (assembly GCF_002294905.1). Lineage (NCBI taxonomy): Bacteria > Pseudomonadati > Pseudomonadota > Alphaproteobacteria > Hyphomicrobiales > Phyllobacteriaceae > Mesorhizobium > Mesorhizobium sp. WSM4308. The sequence continues at coordinate 34,498 of NZ_NSFW01000015.1, forward strand.
CCCAGGCATGATCGATGCGGCAGCCCCTGAGCTGCGGGAAGGTGGCTTCCATATGCGGCCGCACGAAGCCGGCAATGTCGGCCGGCGGCGACGGCGTGTAGCGCTCGCCGCCGCCGAACAGCAGCCGTCCATCCGCCGACATGCGATAGTAATTGACGACGAAGCGCGTGTCGGACACCGCGACATTGGCCGGGATGACGTTGCGCTTGCCCTCCAGCGGCTCGGTGGCGACGATGTAATTGCCGACCGGCATGATGCGGCTGTTGACGCGCGGCTCCAGCCCATTGAGCAGCGCGTCGCCGGCCAGCACGACATGTTTTGCGCGCACCGAGCCCTTCGATGTCGAGACCCGGATCGAAGGCTCGCGCTCCAGCTTCACCGCCACCGAATTCTCATGAATGGTGACGCCGGCGGCCACCGCCGCCCCGGCAAGACCGAGCGTGTAGTTCAGCGGATGCATGTGGCCGCCAAGCGGCTCGTACATCGCGCCATGATATGCGGTGTCGACCTTGGCGCGGGCTTCCGCCGCCGACAGGATCTCGACATCGCGGAACTTCATCACGCTGTCGAGGCACTTGGCCTCTTCCTCCAAATCCTTGAGATCTGAGCCGTTGACGGCGCCGACCAGATGGCCGGTGAGCCTGAGATCGCAGTCGATGGCGTGGCGCTCGATGATATCCATCACCAGGCCGCGTGCCTCGAAGGCAAGGTCGAACAGCACCTTCGCCCGCTCCGGCCCGAAAAGCTTGACCAGGCCTTTGGCGCCCTTGCGCAGGCCGGGGATCATCTGGCCGCCATTGCGCCCCGATGCGCCCCAGCCGATCCTGCCGCCTTCGAGCAGCACCACCTTCAGGCCGCGCTCGGCGGCGTGAAGGGCAGCCGACAGGCCGGTGCAGCCGCCGCCGACGACAACCAGATCGGCTTCGACATCGCCGGCAAGCGCCGGATGGTCCGGCGCCGGATTGGCGGTGGCGACATAGTAGGATTTGCCGATATCGAGACCGGAATTGAAACCTGTTGAAGATGCCATGATCACACCTTCAGCAGCAGGTGATCGCGTTCCCAGCTCGTCACCACGCTCTGGAACAGGTCGAGCTCGACGCTCTTGACGCGCAGATAGGTCTGGAAGAAATCCTCGCCGAGCAGTTTGCGCACCGGCTCACAGGCGGTGAAGCGGTCGAGCGCCTCCTCCATGGTCTTGGGCAGCGTGCTCTTGATCTTGTAGGCATTGCCCGAAGCCTCGGCCGAGCGCGCGAGTTTCTGCTCGACGCCGAGATAACCGGCGAGCAGCGAACCGGCGATCGCCAGATAGGGATTGGAATCGGCGCCCGGCAAACGGTTCTCCACGCGCCGCGCCGAACGGCCACCGGCCGGCACGCGCAGGCCGCAAGAGCGGTTGTCATGCGACCATTCGATGTTGGCCGGCGCGCTGTGGTTCGGCCTTATGCGGCGGAACGAATTCACATTGGGCGCGAACAGCGGCATGATTTCCGGCACATATGTCTGCAGGCCGCCGATGAAATGGCCGAACATCTCGGTGTCGGCATCATCGTCGCCGGCAAACAGCGCATTGCCCGCCTCATCGGCAACCGACATGTGCAGATGCATCGAGCTGCCCGCCTGGGCCGCGATCGGCTTGGCCATGAAGGTGGCATGCATGCCGCATTGCTGCGCGGCCTGGCGCGTCAGCCGCTTGAACAAAAGCACCTGGTCGGCCAATGGCAGCGCGTCGCCATGCAGGAGGTTGATCTCCAACTGCGCCGTGCCCGATTCATGGATCAGCGTATCGAGCGGCAGGCCGGCCGCCGCGGCATAGTCGTAGACGCGCCGGATCACCGGCTCGAATTCTTCCAGCGCCGCCATGTCATAGGGATGCTGCACGCCCTCGGCACGGCCATTCGCCCCGACCGGCGCGATCAGCGGCCTGTCCGGATCCGGGTTGGGCGCGGTCAGATAGAATTCGACCTCCGGCGCCACCACCGCGCGCCAGCCGCGCTGGTGGTAGAGATCGAGCACGGCGCGCAACACATGCCGCGGCGAGGCCATCCATGGCTGGCCATCCATGTGGAAGGCGTCGGCGAAGACATAGGCCTTCCCTGCCCCGGCGCCCGGCGCCAGGCACAACGTCGAGACGTCAGGCACCATGCGCATGTCCGGATCCGAATAGGCAAAGCCCTCGTCGATCGAGCCGGAATAGCGGCCGTCGATGCTGACGAGAAAAGCGCTGCTCGGCAGATACAGCGCACGGTCTTCCAGCGCCTTGAGGAATTTGACCGTCGGCAGCGCCTTGCCGCGCAGCACGCCGTTCATGTCCGGCACCAGGCATTCGACCTCGTTGATGCCGTGCTGTGCCAGCCAGGCCCTGGGATCGTTGGTCGCGGTGTTCGTGTTCTTATCAAGCATGTCGTTCAAGTCCGTATCAGAGAGAGTATGGCTTGCGCGGCCACCTCCGTTCCGGGTTGCAGCGCCATTTGGGCTGCGTTGTCCCTCAGGCGGGCGCGCATGGCGTCGTCGGCCAGCAGGCCGAGAATGGCTCTCTCCAATACTCCTTCAGTCCAGGCATCCCGGCCGATATGATCGCCGGTGCCGGTCTCGCCGGCGCGGCGCGCATTGTCATGTCCGTCCCAGCAATAGGGCATGATCAGCGACGGCACGCCGAAGCGCAGCGCCTCGCAAAAGCTGTTGTTGCCGCCGTGGTGGATGAACAGGTCCGACTTCGCCACCACCGAAGGCTGCGGAAACCAGGCGTCGAGATAGACATTGTCCGGCACCGCGCGATAGGCGTCGCGCAGGCCGCCGACATTGACGATGAAGCGCGCCGGCAGCCTGTCGAACACGGCAAGCATGCGTTCGATCAGCCCGACATCCATGGCCCCTAAACTGCCGAAGCTGACATAGACCAGCGGCCCGCCATTGCGCGGAAACACCGGCACCTCGAACGGCCCTTCCGAGCGCACGCAGCCTTCGAGATAGACGAATCGGGCGGGATCGAGCGGTTTGGCCCGCTCGCGCCGCACGATCGACGGCGTCAGCAGCAGGTTGAGGTCGGGCGAAGCCTCCAGGAACAGACCCTTGGGCAATGGCGCCAGGCCGGCATCCACGCGAAAGCGGTTGAAGCGGTCATGCGCCGGCGCCGAGGCCGAGAGATAGCGCGCCTCGAACGCCGCGCGTTGCGGGTCATCGGCAGCCATGCCGGAAAGGTAGGGCGGTACTTCGGCGTCCGGCAGCTCGGTCTCGGCGCAGGAGACGACGCGTACCCAGGGGCAGCCGGCGGCGGCGATCGCCGGAAACATGATGACGTTGTCGAGCACCACCGCGTCGGGCTTCAGCCGCGCCAGCAATTGCCGCAGCGGCGCCTCGGCATTGACCGCCGTGTCGACAATCGCTTGCCAGGTCGGCGCGACATAGGTTTCGAGTTGGTCGATCGGACTGAGCCTAAAATGCGGCAGGTGCCGGCGCACGAAGGCCTGCCAGTAGCTCTGGCGCTCGCTGTCGCTCAGCGGCTCGTCGGTCGGCAGCTGGTATTCCTGGAAACCATAGTCGGCAAAGACGCCGGAGAAACCGGCATGGCAGATGAAGACGGGCCGGGCGCCCCGCGCCCGCAAGGCCTGCGCGATGCCGACGCAATTCAACGCGGCGCCGAAGCTTGCTTCGGGAAACAGCGCGATGGTCGGGCTGGCTCTACGCGTCAATTAATCCTCTTCATTCCGGCCGGCTGATCATGCCGAACAGGGCGGGCGCCCCGCGGCTGGCCGCTTGCGGTCGCTGGTTGCGGGAGAGCCGCAGGTGGATGCGAAGCAGATCGGCAGCCACCTCATACTGCCGGCTTTCGAGATGGTCGAGTATGTTCAGGTGTTCCAGCAAGGACTGCCGCAGCCGGAAGACGTTGACCCCGGCATAGATGCCCGGCAGCCGGCGCAGGCGCAGATGATCGGCCAGCGCGTCGGCGATGAACCGGTTGGCACAGCCCTCGGCGATCATGCCGTGGAAATCCATGTCCAGCCGCTGGAACTCACGCGTGTCGAAGGCGGCATCCGGCAACGCCGACAGAGCGTCCATGCCCTGGCGCAACGCCGCCGCCCGCGCGCCGTCCAGCCGGAATCCCGGCGTCAGGATCGCCGCCGGCTCGAGCAGCAAGCGGAACTCATAGCTTTCGCCTTGCGCCTCGGGATCGTCGGGCGTGCGCCGGAAAAGCCAGGATTGGCCGGGCGCGCGGTCCAGCAGATTCTCCTCTGTCAGTTTATTAAGCGCTTTTAGTACCGTCTTGCGATCAGCACTGTAGCGTCGCATCAGCGCCGCGGCGGTCACTGTCTGGTCCAGCCGCCGCGCCGACCGGTCGCGCAGGATCGCCTCGGCCAGATCATCCTCCTCCGCGCTCGGAAGCTCGGCGGCGATGGCCGGCTGCGCCGCGAGGTCGACCGCCAGATGATAGCCGGTATCGGCCTCCCAGCGCACGACGCCCCGTTCCGCGAGCAGGCTGAGTGCCGCCCGCACCGGCGTACGCGAGACATTGCACAGCGAGGCGATCTGCTGTTCGGGCAGGCGCGCGCCAGGCTCGAAGCCGCGCTGGCGCGCCACATCCAGGATGCGCTGCGCCAGGTCGAGATGGTTGGTGCGAGGTCGTCGGGCTGCGGCTTGCATGACTTGTCTCGGCGGATGGATATGACCGCATTGGTTTGGCTGATCGCCGGCACAGCGCAATCGGCCAGATTCCTCGGTCGCTTGGCAAATTATGGATTGACGTACTTTTTTCTGCAATAGTACTGTCAGGATAATCGGCGATAAAAAGACCGAGGGAACAGGATCGAAAGCAGCGGCATGGGTCGCGCCCGGTCCAGCACAGAATTCGACGATCAACCGGAATGGGAGTCTGCCATGACCGCTACCAGCCCACGACGCCATGCGCTCAAGGTCTCTTCAATCGCTCTCGGCCTTGCCATGGCGCTGTCGGCGCCGGCAATCGCCGCCGACCTCGTCATCTCCAACTGGGACGGCTACATGGCGCCCGATGCCATGGCCGCCTTCAAGACCGCCACCGGCGTCTCCGGCGAAGTGGTGGTGCACGCCACCAATGAAGAGATCATGGGCAAGCTGATCGCCGCCAGCGGCAAGGGCTATGACGTGGTCTTCGTCTCCTCGCCCTTTGCCGAGGTGCTGAACAAGCTCGGCCTGATCGAGCCGATGGACCACGCCAAGATCCCCAATCTCGCCAACCTCTACCCGGAAGCGACCAAGCTGCCGCACGATGTCGGCAACTCCTTCTCCGTGCCCTACACCTGGGGCACGACCGGCCTCTGCTACCGCTCGGACCTGGTCAAGACGGCGCCGACGAGCTGGAGCGATCTGCTCGCGCCTTCAGACGCGCTGAAGGGCAAGACCACCATGCTAGCGACCGATCGCTGGCTGCTGGCGGCCGGCCAGCTCGACAAGGGCTTTTCAGTCAACGAGACCGATCCGACCAAGATGGCCGAGGTCAAGGACCTCTTGATCTCGGCAAAGAAGACCTTGCTCGCCTATGACGACACCACCTTCTATTCCAAACTGGTTTCGGGCGAGGCGCTGATGGTGCAGGCCTGGGACGGCTGGTGCAATTACGGCATCGCCGAGAAGCCGGAGATCAAATACGTCATTCCGAAGGAAGGTTCGGACCTCTGGGTCGACACGATGGTGGTGATGAAGGCTTCCGAGCACAAGGACGACGCCTTCAAGTTCATCAACTTCATGCTCGACGCCAAGAACCACGCCTGGGCGGCGCAGAACATCGACTACAAGGTGCCGAACAAGCCGGCGATGGAAAGCCTGCCGGCCGATTTCCTGGCCAAATTCCCCAACATGGCGATGCCGGTGGCCGATCTCGTCAAGTTCGAGCAGCTGCGTGACGTGGGCGAAGCCCAGCGCGACTATTCCAAGATCGTCAGCGAGATCAAGGCCGCGCAGTAGGCGGCATTCCAGCAGCGTCTTGGAAGCAAGCTTGCGTTCCGTCCCCTCTCGCTCCTCCCTGCTGATGGCCCCGGCTCTGGTCTGGTTGACGGCGCTGATGGTGGTGCCGTGCGCGCTGGTGCTGGCGCTCGCCTTCTTCCGCCGCGGCATTTATGGCGGCATCGACTACACCTTCACGCTGGAGAATTTCGGGCTGGTCTTCGACCCGCTCTATGCCGGCATTTTCCTGAAGTCGGCGCGCATCGCCGGCACCGCCACCCTGATCGCGGTGGTGATCGGCTATGCCGCCGCCTACGCCATCTCCGCTGCCCAGCGCCGCTGGCAGCCTGTGTTCCTGTTCTTTGCCGTGCTACCGTTCTGGTCGAACTATTTGATCCGCACCTATGCCTGGATCGTGCTGCTCAACCGCGAAGGCCTGATCACGCAGCTCCTGCGCTGGCTCGGCTATACCGGCGAACCGCCGTCAATGCTCTATACCGAAGGCGCGGTCATCGCCGGCCTCGTCTACAACTATCTGCCCTTCGTCATCCTCGCCTGCTACGCGCCGCTGTCGCGGCTCAACCCCGAACTCGCCGAAGCCTCGCGCGATCTCGGCGCCTCGGCCGCCACCACATTCCGCCGTGTCATCCTGCCGCTGACCGTGCCCGGCATCGCCGCCGGCGCGGTCTTCGTCTTCGTGTTGTCGATCGGCAATTTCGTCACCCCGGCGCTGCTTGGCGGCGGTCGTTTCCAGATGATCGGCAATCTTGTCTACGACCAGTTCCTCACCGCCAATGACTGGCCCTTCGGTGCCGCCTTGGCGATGGCGCTGATCGCCATCATGCTTCTGGTCCTGATGGCGCAGGCGCTCGCCGCCGACCGCGCCTCGGGGCGGGCAATGCAGGCCGGGGGAGGCGCGGATGGCTGAGCGCCCCCCTGCGACGCGGCGCACGCTATGGCTCGTGCTGAGCCTAGTCTTCGCCTTCCTCTACATCCCCATCGCCGTGCTGGTGGCACTCTCCTTCAACGAAGGCGGGCTGCCGACGGCCTGGTCCGGCTTCTCGCTGAAATGGTACGCCTCGCTGGCCAACAATTCCGCGATCCTGTCGGCCGGCCTCAACACGCTGATCGTGGCGCTGGTCTCCACCGCCATCGCCACCTTGCTCGGCACGCTGCTGGCGATCGGCGTCGAGATGCGCCGGCAGTATGGCAAGGGGCTGGAAGCCCTGATCTTCGCGCCGATGATCATTCCCGACATCGTGCTGGCGATCGCGCTGCTGTCGTTCTTCTCCATGCTCAATTTGACCATGGGCCTGCACACAATCATCCTCGCCCATGTCGTCTTCAACCTCGCCTTCGTCTGCTCGGTGGTGCGCGCAAGGCTGAAGAGCTTCGACTGGTCGATCGTCGAGGCCTCCGCCGATCTCGGCGCCTCCGCGCTCACCACCTTTCGGCGCGTGACCTTGCCGGTCATCGCGCCTGCCGTGATCGCCGGCGCGCTGCTCGCCTTCACGCTGTCGGTCGACGAGTTCATCATCGCCTTCTTCACCGCTGGCGCCGGCCGTGCCTCGACCACGCTGCCGATGCAGATCTACGCCATGATCCGCTTCGGCATCACACCTGAGATCAACGCGCTGGCGACCATCGTCATGGCCGTAAGCATCACCGCGCTGACCCTGTCGCAGCGGCTTAACAGGGGAATGATCGGCCAATGAGCGAACCGCGCACGCTGTTGGCCATCGATCATGTGTCGAAGAATTTCGGCCGGGTCACCGCCGTTGACGGCATCTCGCTCGATATCCGGGAGAACGAGTTCTTCGCGCTGCTTGGGCCCTCCGGCTGCGGCAAGACCACGCTCTTGCGCATGCTGGCCGGTTTCGAGACCCCGAGCGACGGGCGCATCCTGCTCGACGGCAAGGACATCGCCAGGACCCCGCCCAACAAGCGGCCGGTCAACCTGATGTTCCAGTCCTACGCGCTGTTCCCGCATATGAGCGTGCGCGCCAATGTCTCCTATGGGCTGGAGATGGAGCGCTTGCCGGCTAACGAAATCCGTTCCCGCGTCGACGCCATCCTGGGGACCACCGAGCTCGTCCCCTTCGCCGACCGCAGGCCGGAGCAATTGTCGGGCGGCCAGAAGCAGCGCGTCGCGCTGGCCCGCGCCCTGGTCAAGCGGCCAAGGCTGCTGCTGCTCGACGAGCCGCTCGGCGCGCTCGACAAGAAACTGCGCGGCGCCATGCAACTGGAATTGAAACGCCTGCAGCACGAGGTCGGCATCACCTTCGTCATCGTCACCCACGACCAGGAAGAATCGCTCGTCATGGCCGATCGCATGGCGGTGCTCAAGGATGGCAAACTGTTGCAATGCGACACCCCGCACACGGTCTACGAGCATCCGGCCGACCGTTTCGTCGCCGACTTCATCGGCGTGATGAATTTCATCCCGGGCAAGGCGTCAGCCGATGGTGTGGTGGCCGTGAATGGCGCGCGCATTGCCGGTAAGGTTCCCGCAACGCTCACGCCCGGTGCTTCGGCCGTAGCTTCGGTGCGGCCGGAACGCATCCGGCTATTCCCATCGATCGAGACCGCCAACCGCACCATCGGCACGGTCGAGGCGCTGGCCTATCACGGCCTCGATCTGCAGCTGCATATCCGCACACCGCTGTCGCCAAAGCCGTTCCTGGTGCGCGTCACCGCGGACGCAGCCGCCCGCCGGCCGGTGTCGTCGGGCGACCAGGTCGAACTCGGCTGGGATGCCGCCGATGTCAGAATTTTCGCAGAATAGGAGAAGCTTGATGGCGCAGAAGACGATCGCCTTTTTCCCGGAAGCCGCCTACGGCCCGGCGCTCAATTCCGTCGGCATCGCCCAGGCCGTCGAGGCGCGCGGCCACAAGGCGGTGTTCCTGTCCGATCCCGGCTTCGTCGAGGTCTATCGGGGCTACGGCTTCGAGGCGCATCCGGTGAACCTGTCCGAGCCGATGCCGCCCGAGCAGATGGCGAAATTCTGGGAGGACTTCATCAACGGCCACATCCCGAATTTCCGCAAATCGCCCTACGACCAGGTCGACAATTACGTCAAGGATTGCTGGACGGCGATCGTCGACAGCGCCAAATGGGCGCAGAAGGATCTGCCGGGCGTGCTGGCCGCCATTAAGCCCGATGTCATCTGCGTCGACAATGTCATCCTGTTCCCAGCCATAAAACAGTTCGGCAAGCCATGGGTGCGCGTCATCTCCTGCTCGGAAAACGAGATCGAGGACGAGGACATCCCGCCGCATCTGTCGGGCTGCGGCGAGAATGACCATGCCGGCCACCAGCGCTACCGCGACCACTTCAACGCGGTGATCAAGCCGATCCATGACGACTTCAATGCCTTCCTGAAGGCCAACAACGAGGCGCCTTACCCGATCGGCCAGTTCTTCGAGGCCTCGCCCTATCTCAATTTGCTGCTCTATCCCGAAGCGGCGAAGTTCAAGCGCCGCCATCCGCTCGACCCGGTGAAATTCCAGTATCTCGAAGGCTGCGTGCGGCAGGAGAAGCCCTATGCGGTGCCCACCTTCGCGAAGAACAATGACGGGCCGCTGCTCTATGTCTCCTTCGGCAGCCTCGGCGCCGGCGATGTCGAGCTCTTGAAGCGCATCATCGCCACGCTGGGCAAGACCCGCTACCGCGCGCTGGTCAATGTCGGCGGCTACAAGGATCAGTATACGGACGTGCCCGGCAACGTCATCGTCGAGAGCTGGTTCCCGCAGCCTTCGGTGATCCCGCAGGTCGATGCCGTCATCCACCATGGCGGCAACAACTCGTTCACCGAGTGCCTCTATTTCGGCAAGCCGGCGATCATCATGCCCTATGTCTGGGATGGTCACGACAACGCCACCCGCGTCGAGGAAACCGGCCATGGCTTCGGCATGCCGCGCTACGACTGGAGCGATACCGATCTGGTCGCGAAGATCGAGGCCTGCCTGACCGATCCCCAGATGAAGGCGGAGCTGGCGAGGACATCGGCACAGATGCACGCGCAGAGCGGGCCTGAGAAGGCTGCCGGTTTGCTGGAGGCGTTGCTGTGACCTCCTCCGCTCCGCATCTTCACCAGGCATCCACCCGCACCGATCTCGTCGACTGGGGCGCCCAGCCGGACGTACTGGACGGCGCGTCGCACTCCACCGGCAGGCTGCTGCACAAGGGCCCGAACAACCAGCCGGAATCCGGCATCTGGGTCTGCACGCCGGGCCGCTGGCGGCTCTCGATCCCGCGCGATGAATTGTGCCATTTCGTCGTCGGCCGTGCGACCTACCGCTCGGATGTCGGCGAAGTGATAGAAGTCTCGGCCGGGACCGTGGTCATGTTCCCCGCCGGCTGGACGGGCGAATGCACGGTGCACGAGACCATGCGCAACGTCTACATGCTGGCCTGACGCCGCGACACCGGGAGCAAGACATGTCGACACCGCACTGGCCACAGGCCTCGAGCGTGGAACTGGAGGATTGGGGTGCGGGCAGCAACACGCTTGCCGGCGCGCCGCGCGCCTCCGGCAAGATCCTGTCGCAGAATCCGGACGGGTCGAGCGAATGCGGCCTGTGGTCGTGCACGCCGGGCACCCGCAAGGTCACCTTCGCCACCGACGAGTTCTGCCACTTCCTGTCTGGTCACGGCAGCTATGTCCACGAGCACGGCGAACAGATTCCGGTCGAGGCCGGCACACTGGTGTTCTTTCCGGCCGGCTGGACCGGCATTTCCATCGTCACGCAAACGCTGACCAAGGCCTTCATGTGCCGGTGAGCATCATTTCAAGGAAATCCATATGACCACGCCCATCATGCAATCGCCGCTCGCCGTCACCGACCTCGTCGACTGGGGCATCATCCCGACAATGATCGAGGGCCAGTCCCACACCTCGGGCAAGCTGCTCCACAAGGGGCCGGAAGGCCGCTCCGAATGCGGGTTGTGGGTCTGCACGCCGGGCAAATGGCACTGCCACGTCACCCGCGACGAGTTCTGCCATTTCCTCGAAGGCCGCTGCACCTATGTGCACGAATCGGGCGAGGTGATCGAAATCGAGCCGGACACGGCGGCTTTCTTCCCACAGGACTGGAAGGGCGTCTGCACCGTCCATGAGACCATCAAGAAGGTCTACATGATCCGCTGAGCGGATCTGAGAGGATGTCCATGCATTTCTCCGCTGACCGGCCGACCTTCTTCGTCAATCCGGACTACCGGCCTATGGCCGGTGCAAACAAACCGGTGATCGATCCGGCCACGCTGGAAACGGTCGGCGCCATCGCCGCGGCCAGCGACGGTGAGATCGATACTGTGCTCGCCGCCGCGACCGGGGCGCAGGCCGCCTGGAAAAGGCTCGATGCCAAGAGCCGGGCGAAGCACCTGCATGCCGTAGCCAACGCCATCGAGGCCGCCGATTTCACCCGCTGCGCCGAGCTGATGGTGCGCGAGATGGGCAAGCCCTATCCGGAAGCCATCGGCGAGATCGCCAATTGCGCGCCGATCTTCCGCTACTATGCCGAGATGGCGCGCGACGACGCCGGCAAGATCGCCGGAACGACGCAGGCCGGCTCGTTCCAATATGCGCGCTACGAGCCCTATGGCGTCTCCGTCCACATCATGCCCTACAATTTTCCGATCCTGTTGATGTGCTGGACGGTGGCGGCATCGCTTGCCGCGGGCAATGCCTGCATCGTCAAGCCGGCCGAGGCGACGACGCTGTCGACGCTGGACTACATGGCCGTGTTCCGCTCGCTGCCGGCAGGCCTGGTCTCCTGCCTGCCCGGCGGAGCGGCGACCGCCCAGGGGCTGATCACGTCCGACCGCACCCATGCGGTTGCCTTCACCGGCTCGGTCGCCGCCGGCAAGGCGGTGGCCGTCGCCTGCGCCGAACGCATGAAGCCTTGCGTCATCGAGGCCGGCGGCAGCGACCCGTTGATCATCAGCGAACACGCGCCGCTGGAGGTCGCCGCGGCCGGCAGCGTCACCGCCGCCTTCCACCTCACAGGCCAGGTCTGCACTTCGGCCGAGCGCTTCTTCGTCGTCGATGCCGTGCATGACCGCTTCGTCGAGTTGTTTGCCGAAAGGACACGCGCGCTGCGCATCGGCAACGGCATGGACAAGGCCGAGATCGGCCCCCTGGTCAGCGAAGCGGCTCGAGCCAAGGTCATGCGTCTTGTCGATGACGCCATTGCCCATGGCGCCGAGGCCGTCACCGGCGGGCGCATCCCGCCGTCGCACGACACCGGCTGGTTCTACGAGCCGACGATCCTGACTGGCGTCACCCCTGGCATGGCGATCGTGCGCGAAGAGTGTTTTGGGCCGGTCGCCGCCATCTGCCGGGTGAAGGATTTCGACGAGGCGATACGGCTTGCCAATGACAGCCCGTTCGGGCTCGGCGCCTCGGTGTTCACCACCGACCTCGCCGAAGCGCATGAGGCGGCCGAACGGCTCGAGGCCGGCATGGTCTGGGTCAACAACCCGCTGATCGACAATGACGCCCTGCCCTTCGGCGGCTGGAAGGCGTCAGGCCTCGGCCGCGAACTGGGACGGCAGGGGCTCGATGCCTTCCGTCGCTCGAAGATGGTCATCATAGACCACAGACCGGCGATCCAGGACTGGTGGTATCCCTACCCCGACAACTGGTTCCGCGAGACCGGCGGCCGCAAGCACGTGTGAGGGAATGGCGCGGCAACACCGCGCGGCTCGACGACGTTTACGCCTCCGCCTCCCAGGAGCCGGTCTCGGCCGTCCGCTTCAGCAGCGGAGCCGGCTTGAACACGTCCTTGCCGGTCCGCTTGTGCCACTGGTCGAGCCGTTCGACGATCTTTGCCGGCCCTTCGAGACCGGCCCAGAACATCGGGCCGCCCTTGCCGATGGGAAAACCGTAGCCATTGGCCCAGACGACATCGATGTCGGAGGCACGGGCCGCGATCTTCTCTTCGAGGATTTTCGCTCCCTCGTTGATCAGGGGATAGAGCGTGCGCTCGATGATTTCTTCCGCGCTGATCGCGCGCGGCGCAATGCCCTTCTCAGCAGCCTTGTCGCGGATCAGCGCCTCGACCTCCGGATCTGGAACGCCTGCCCTTGCGCCGGCTTCGTAGAGATAGAAACCCCGACCGGTCTTCTGGCCGAAACGTCCCAGTTCGCACAGCGTGTCGGCGATGTCGGCCGTCAGGCCACGCGCCTTGCGGTTGCGCCAGCCAATGTCGAGGCCGGCGAGATCGCCCATCTGGAACGGGCCCATCGGCCAGCCGAAATCGGTGAACGCCTTGTCGATCTGGCTGGGTGTCGCGCCCTCCAGCAGCAGCGCTTCCGATTCCGAACCGCGTGCGGCCAGCATGCGGTTGCCGACGAAGCCGTGGCAGACGCCGACGACGACCGCCACCTTGCCGATCCGCCGCGCGAGATCGACCACCGTCGCCAGCGCATCCGGCGCGGTCTTGTCGGCCCGCACGATCTCCAGCAGCTTCATGACATTGGCCGGCGAGAAGAAATGCAGGCCGAGCACATCCTGCGGCCGCGAGATCGAGCCGGCGATTTCATTGATGTCGAGATAGGAGGTGTTGGTGGCGAGGATGGCGCCCGGCTTGGCGATAGCATCCAGCTTGCCGAAAACCTGCTTCTTCACCGCCATGTCCTCGAACACCGCCTCGATGATCAGGTCGCAATCGGCGAGATCGGCATAGTCGGTCGAGCCCTTGAACTGGGCGAGCCGCTGACGCCTGGCGTCTTCGGTCAGGGAACCACGCGAAACGGAGACGGCATAGTTCTTCTCGATCATGCCCAGCCCGCGCTGCAGCGCTTCCGCGCTGGTTTCCAGCAAGGTGACCGAAAAACCGCCATTGGCGAAGGCCATGGCGATGCCGCCGCCCATGGTGCCGGCGCCGATGACGCCGACGCGGGCAATCCTGCGCTTGGGCGTGTCCTTGCCCGGAAGCTTCGCCGCCTCGCGTTCGGCGAAGAACAGGTGCCGTTGCGCCCGCGACTGGTCGCTGGCGACCAGTTTCGCGAACAGCGCGCGCTCCGCCGCCAGCGCCTCGTCGAAGGGTAGCGTGAGGGCGTTGCGCACGGCTTGCGCGCAGGCGACCGGCGCTTCCAGCCCGCGCGCTTTCCTGGCGAGGTCCGCCGCCTCGGCGTCGAAAGCCGCCAGATCGGTTTCCCCAAGCCCGTCATCGCGATCGCGCACCGGCGTGAACGGACCACCCTTGCGGGCGATTTCCCGGGCGAAGTTCACGGTATGCGTGGTGAGGTCGCCTTCGAAGACAGCGTCAACGAGCCCGGCTTCATGCGCCTCGTCGGCACCGACCGGCGAACCCGAGACAATCATCTTCAGCGCCTTCACCGCGCCGACCAGGCGCGGCAGCCGCACCGTGCCGCCGCCGCCCGGCAAGAGGCCGAGCTTCACTTCGGGCAGGCCGAGTTTGGCGCCGGCATCGGCAACGCGGAAATGACAGCCGAGCGCCAGTTCCAGCCCGCCGCCGAGCGCGGTGCCGTGGATGGCGGCGACCGTCGGTTTGGCGATGGTTTCCAGCATCGCAACGGTGGCGCGCAGATCAGGCTGCTGCACCGGCTTGCCGAATTCGGTGATGTCGGCGCCGGCGACAAAGGTCCGCCCGGCGCAGGCAATCACGATGGCCGTGACCGAAGCGTCATCGCGCAAGTCGACAAGCGCCTGCATCAGCGGCTCGCGGACATGGAAACTCAGTGCATTGACCGGCGGATTGTCGATGGTGACGATGGCGACGCCATTGTCGTTCACGACGCTGACAGAATTGGACAAGCAGAGCCCTCCCGGGACCGACTGAGATCGCGGAAGGGTTTACTAGGCCGCGCCGCGAATGGGAACCCGCTGTTGGGCTGGCCCAACGTTTGGCGGCGCGACGGGCTGCCCCAGAAGCTTGCGGCGATGCTCGCCGGACGCTCGGGAACGGCGATCACCGCACCGCCTTTTCCCCGCCTGCCGCCGTAATCACCCCGACGATGATCAGCCCCGTCAAAAGCAGGCGAACGCCCGCGCTGACCCCGAATGTGTTGAGCATGGTCAAGAGCAGCACCAGAAACAGCGCCGCGCCCCACACACCGGGCACATTGGCCTTGCCGCCGGCCACCGACGTGCCGCCGATGACGACGACGGCGATCGAGGCGAGCAGATATTCACTGCCGATATCGACATTGGCGCCGCGGAAATAGCCGGCGAGCAGCGCGCCGTCGAAGCCGCCGAGCGCGCCCGACAGCGTGTAGGTGAGGAAGCGGATGCGGCCGACATTGACGCCGGCGAGCCATGCGGCGCGGATGTTCTGGCCGATCGCCAGCACCGAGCGGCCATAGATCATGCGCTGCAGGGCGATGGCCGCGCCGATGGTGAACAGCACGGTCAGCACCGCCAGCACCGGAATGCCCAGGATCTGCCAGTTGGTGAAATCGGCAAAGCCGGGCGGCGGCTTGATCTGCAGCCCACGCCCATAGCTGATGTCGATCGACTGGATGATGAAGCTCGCCGACAAGGTGGCGATGATCGGCGGAATGCGCAGCGCCCAGATCAGCAGATAGTTGACCGCGCCGATCGCAGCGCCGCAGGCGAGCGCCGCCAGAAGGCCTACAACGATCATGGAATCGCTGCCGGCCATCACTTTCATGGCGACCGCGCTGGCGAGCCCGATATTGGCCGGCAGCGACAGGTCGACATTGCCGGGCCCAAGCGTGATGACGAACATCTGGCCGACGCCGACGATGACCGTGAACACCGCGAGCGACAACGCCGCCGTGACCATGCCGCCGGCGCCGTAGCCGCCGGTGAAGGCGATCGTCGCCAGCCACACGACAAGCGCGCCGAGGAACGACCATACCCAGGGCTTGCCGGCCAGCGATCTAACAAGGATCATCGCTTACCTCTCCCTGCGGCTGATCAGCACCCGCGCCGCCAGCACGATGATCAGGATGGCGCCGTTGGCGGCCACCTGCCAGTCCGGCGGAATGTGCATGAAGGTGAGCAGCGGCGAGGCGGCCAGCGCCAGTGTCAGCGCGCCGATCACCGCGCCGATCGGCGACACCCGGCCGCCGACGAATTCACCGCCGCCGAGGATGACGCCGGCGATCGACAGCAGCGTATAGCCATTGCCGATATTGGCATCGGCCGAGGTAGTGATGCCGATCAGCGCCATGCCCGACAGCACACCGAACACGCCTGCCAGCGCGAACAGCACGATCTTGGTTTTGAGCAGCGACCAGCCGGCGCGCTTGAGCGCGGCCGCATTGCCGCCGGAGCCGCGCAGGATTACGCCATAGGAGGTGCGCATCAGGCCGAAATGGACGATGAGGCCTATCAGCAGCGCCGCGATGATCGGGAACGGGACGAAGGGCGGCTTGAACGACATGATCGCCAGCAGCCAGTCCGGCGCCTTGCCGCCGGGCTTGGGCAGGACGAGGATGGCGAGCCCCTGCCAGACGAAACTCATGCCGAGCGTCACCACGATCGACGGCAGATTGCGCAGGCGGATCAGCGCGCCGAGCAGCGCATAGACGCCGATCGAGCCAACCAGGATGGCGACGCCGATGAGCGGCGCGTCCTTCAGCCAGGTCGCGGTGACGCAGCCGACGAAACCGACGAAGGTGCCGATCGACAGGTCGAGCTCATTGCCTGAAATGACGAACATCTGCGCGATCGTCGCCAGCGCGATCGGGATCGCCAGGTTCAGCATCAGGCTGAAGCCGAAATAGCTGATGGCGCGTGGGTTGAGCCAGGCGATGGCGAGCAGCACCAATGCCAGCGACAGCGCCGGCAGCAGCCCGCGCAGCAGGCGGGCACGGGCCAGCGCGCCACGCTCGGCGGAACTCCTGGCAGTGGCGTCGAGGCTGGCGGCGGTCATCTCAGGCCGCATCGCCGAAGGAGGACTGGATGATCTTCTCCTCGGTCAATTCGTCGCGACCCAGATTGGCGACGATGCGGCCGTTCTTGAAGACATAGACATGGTCGCAATTGTCGAGTTCCTCGGTTTCCGTGGTGTACCAGAGGAAGGTGCGGCCGCGGCCAGCCTCCTCGCGCACGAGGTCGTAGACTTCCAGCTTGGTGCCGATATCGACGCCGCGCATCGGATCGTCCATCAGCACGATCTGGGCATCCGAGCCGAGCGCGCGGGCAAACAGCGCCTTCTGCTGGTTGCCGCCCGAAAGCGAGAAGATGTTGTTGTTCATGTCGGGCGTGCGGATGCCGATCTTCTTCTGCCAGAACTGGGCCAACTCGGCCTCGCGCCGCGGCGAGATCAGCAGCCCGTTGCGCAAGCGCGCCAGCGAGCGGATGCCTATGTTCTCGGCGATCGACCATTGCGGGAAGATCCCGTCCGACTGGCGGTCGCCGGCGACCAGCGCCACCGGCGCGGTTACTTCGATGCCGGTCCTGGCGCGGGAGGCGGCCGCGAAGATCGCCAGCAACAGGTCGGTCTGGCCATGTCCCGCCAGCCCGGCAAGGCCGATGATCTCGCCGGCGCGGGCGACAAGGTCGGCGCCGTCCTTCTGCGCGGCGGGACGCGCCCGCACCCGCAACGGACCGCCAGCCGGCTTGGCCGCGGCAATCTCGGCGGCGATCTTCTGGCGCGCTTCCGCCCCGCCCATCGCGGTCACCAGCCGGTCGCGGTCGAAGGCATTCGCCGCGTCGGCGACCACCACCTTGCCGTCGCGCATCACCACGATGCGGTCGGCATTCCTGAGCACCTCGCCCAGAACATGCGAGATCAGGATGCAGCTCTTGCCGCCGGCGATGAAGCGGCGCACGAAGGCCAGCAATTGGCCAGCCGTGTGCGCGTCCAGCGATGATGTTGGCTCGTCGAGGATGACGAGGTCGAGCCTGTCCTGCGTCACCGTGAAGGCGCGCGCCACCTCGACCATCTGGCGCCGGCCGATCGACAGGTCGCCGACAATATCCCAGGCCGAGATGCCGTGATCGGGAAAGATCTCGTCAAGCTTGGCGGTGATCAGCGCGGCCGCCTTGCGCCGCCAGCCGAGGCCCGAGAGCGAGGCATGGTTGATGCGCGTGTTTTCGGCGACGCTGAGATTGGGGCACAGCGACAGTTCCTGGAACACGCAGCGTATGCCGAGCTTTTGCGCCCGCGACACCGAGTAGTTGTCCTCGATGCCCCCATGCACGCCGATCTGGCCGCTGTCGGGCGTGAGCGTGCCCGCGACCATGTGCATCAGCGTCGATTTGCCGGCGCCATTGTGGCCGACCAGGCCGACGCATTCGCCGGGCCGGACGTGGAAGTCCACCCCGCCCAGCGCGCGAACGGCGCCGAAATGTTTTTCGGCGCCGTTCAGTCTGATGATGTCAGCGTTCCCTTCGGGCATGCCTAGATATATCCGCGCGATGGTACGAAGGGCAACGCAAGCGCGACATTCACTTGATGTTGGCCTTGATCGCCGCGAGGGCGTCCTCCTGCGTGTATTCGTGGGTGGCGACGCCGCCTTCCTTGATCTTCGGCAGGGCTGCCTCGAAGTCGTCCTGGGTGAAGGCCAGATACGGCACCAGCAGGTCGTGCGGAATGTCCTTGCGGCCATCGAGCACCTGCTGCGCCACCCAGAAGGCGAGCGACGACACGCCGGGCGCGATCGAAGCCGACCAGGTCTTGTAGCCGTCCTTGTCCTTCTGTTCCTTCCACCACTTCAGCTCGTCCTGCCGGTTGCCCATGATGATGGTCGGGCGCGGCTTGCCGGCGGCGGCGAAAGCCTGTGCGGCGCCATAGCCGTCACCACCCTGGTCGACGATGCCGACGATATCGGGCAATGAGGGCAGGATGGTCGCGACCGCTTTCTGCGCCGTCGTCTGATCCCAGTCGCCGGTCACCGAGCCGACGATCTTGAACTCGGGATGCGCGGCGACGCCTTCGAGGATGCCGGCATGGATGGCATCGTCGATCGAGGTGCCGGCCAGGCCACGGATTTCCAAAAGGTTCCCGCCCTTGGGCTGGAACTTGGCCATCTGCTCGACTTCCTGCTTGCCCATGTCCTTGAAGTCGACGACGACGCGGTAGGCGCAGGGCTCGGTCACGGTGCCGTCGAAGGAGACGACCGTGATACCGGCGTCGCAGGCCTGCTTGATGGCGCCGTTGAGCGCATCCGGCGAGGCGGCGTTGATGACGATGGCGTCATAGCCCTGCAGGATCAGGTTCTGCACCTGGGCTGCCTGCGTCGGCACTTCCTTGTCGGCGGTGGTGAAGATGTCGGCCGCGCCGACGATCTTGTCGGCGACCGCCTTCTTGGTGACGATGCCGTAGCTGTCGAGCATCGCCTGCCGCCACGAATTGCCGGCGTAATTGTTCGAGAATGCGATCTTCTTGCCGCTGGTATCGGCAAGCGCCGTGCCTGATGCGAGCATCGCGGCAAGAGCGCTCAGAGCTAACAGTTTCTTCATGTTCATACTCCTCCCAAGAGTTGCTGGTCGTGCGGATTTTAGGTGGAAAGTCGCGCCTGCGTTCCTGTTTTTTATCGATTGTCAGACAAATGAAGATGGCATAGCGGCCTGTCAACTGCAATCCGCAAAGCCTGCCGATCAACTTGCGGTGCGCCAATTGAAATGGCGTCGGTGGATGGGTAAGCCATGCGCACAGGAGGCCAACAGAGATGGCAGTGACGCCGATCGTTCCCCCGGGCGCGCCGGGCATTCCGGCGCGCTGGACGTCGAGCGCCAAGAGCGGCGTCGGGACGTCGCTTTCGCCGGCCGGCCACATCTGGTTCACCATCAGCCACGGCATCCTCAACGAAGTCTACTATCCACGGCTCGACAGCGCCTGCACGCGCGATCTCGGCCTGATCGTCACCGGTCCCGGCGGCTATTTCTCGGAAGAGAAGCGCGATGCCGCGCATGAAATCGAGCCCTTCGAGGCCGGCGTGCCCGCCTACCGGCTGGTCAACACCGCCGGCGACGGCGCCTACCGCATCGAGAAGCGCATCCTCTGCGACCCGGCGCAACCCGTGCTGCTGCAGGAAATCACCTTCACGGCGCTTAAAGGTGCGCCCGGCGATTACCGCGTCTACGCGCTTCTGGCGCCGCATCTGGTCAATGCCGGCATGGGCAACACCGCCTGGGTCGGCGACCACAAGGGACAGCCCGTGCTGTTCGCCTCGGGCCGCGGCTCTTGCCTGGCGCTGGCCTCGTCGCTGCCCTGGCGGGATTGTTCAGCCGGCTACGTCGGCTTCTTCGACGGCTGGCAGCAACTCAACCATACCGGCATCCTCGATCCGGCTTGCCAGCGCGCCGAAGACGGCAATGTCGCACTGACCGGCGAGGTCGGCTTTTCGCCGACCAAGACAAAAGCCGTTCTGGCGCTGGGTTTCGGCGCGACAGCGGACGAGGCCGCCGAAAATGCCTTCGCCAGCCTGAAGAGGGGCTTTGAGCCCACGGCCAAGGCCTATGTCCAGAATTGGCGCAAATGGCAGGCGGGACTGCTGCCGCTGGACCGGCACGCGGCATCCGGCATCAACACCTATCGCGCCTCGACCGCGGTTCTGGCGACGCACCGCTCCACCGCCATGCCGGGCGCGGGGGTCGCCAGCCTGTCCATCCCCTGGGGCTTCAACAAGGGCGACGACGATCTCGGCGGCTACCATCTGGTCTGGCCGCGCGATCTGGTCGAGACGGCGGGCGGCTTTCTCGCCGCCGGCGATGCCGGCTCGGCGCTGCAGATCCTCGAGTATCTGCGCTCCATCCAGCAGCCGGACGGACATTGGCCGCAAAATGCCTGGCTCGACGGGTCGGCCTATTGGCCCGGCATCCAGATGGACGAATGCGCCTTCCCGCTGCTTCTGGCCGACGCCCTGCATCGCGCGGGACACCTGCCCCGCGCCAGGCTTGCCGCTTTCCTGCCGATGATCGAGCGCGCCGCGACCTATGTCGTGCGCAATGGACCGGTCACCGGCGAGGATCGCTGGGAAGAGGATGCCGGCTACAGCCCGTTCACGCTGGCGGTGGAGATCGCGGCGCTGCTTGCCGCTGCAGACCTGCTCGATGCCTGCGGCAAGAAGGACGAAGCAATCTATCTGCGCGAGACATCGGATGGCTGGAACGACCAGGTCGAACGCTGGACCTATGCCACCGACACGGCCATCGGCAAGGCGGCCGGCGTCAAAGGCTATTATGTCCGCATCGCGCCGCCCGACAGCGCCGAGGCCGCCTCGCCGAAGGACGGCTATGTACCGATCAAGAACCGGCCGCCCGGTGACACAAACCGCCCGGCGCAGGAAATCGTCAGCCCGGACGCGCTGGCGCTGGTGCGCTTCGGCCTGAGGTCGGCTGATGACCCGCGCATCGTCGATACGGTCAAGGTCATCGACGCGCAGTTACGCTGCGCGCTGCCGCAAGGCCCGCTCTGGTATCGCTACAATGGCGACGGCTATGGCGAACACCAGGACGGCGCCCCTTTCGACGGCACCGGCCAGGGCCGGCCATGGCCGCTTCTGGCCGGCGAACGCGCCCATTATGAACTGGCGGCGGGGCGCAAGGACAAGGCAGCCAATCTTCTGGCGGCATTGGAAGGTTCGGCCGAGCCCGGCGGCCTGTTGCCGGAGCAGGTCTGGGACAGCGCCGACCTGCCCGAGCGCGAACTGCTGCACGGCCGCCCCTCGGGCAGCGCCATGCCGCTGGTCTGGGCGCATTCCGAGCATATCAAGCTGCTGCGCTCGCTGCGCGACGGCGTTGTCTTCGACATGCCGCCGCAAGGCGTAAAGCGCTACATCCAGGGCAAGACCACATCGCCGTTCAGGACCTGGCGCTTCAACAACAAGATCCGCACGCTGCCCGAGGGCAAGACGCTGCGCATCGAATTGCTGGCCACGGCCACGGTACACTGGAGCAGCGACAATTGGGCAACCGCCCATGACAGCCAGACGGCGGAAAATGCCTTCGGCATCCATCTTGCCGATCTTCCCACCGCCAGCCTCCGCGGCGGAAGCACGCTGATCTTCACTTTTTTCTGGCCCGGAACCGGCGATTGGGAGAATGTCGACTTCTCCGTCACATCAGGCGAGCGGGATAGCGGCTAAGATCCTTCCTCGACAAACCCAGAAAATCTCTAGGAAACAGGACGAAACCATGCAGATCGGAATGATGGGACTGGGCCGGATGGGCGCCAACATGGTGCGGCGCCTGATGCGCGATGGCCATGAATGCGTCGTCTACGACATCAACCCGGTAAGCGTCGCGGCCCTGGTGAGCGACGGTGCGCTGGGCACGGCATCCCTGACGGAATTCGTCGGCAAGCTCGCCAAGCCGCGCTGTGTCTGGCTGATGCTGCCGGCGGCGATCACCGGCAAAATCATCGATCAGGTCTCGGTCCTGATGGAGCCCGGCGACATCGTCATCGACGGCGGCAATTCCTACTATCACGACGCCGTCGACCAGGCGGCGAAACTGGCCACCAAGGGCATCCATCTTGTCGATGTCGGCACCAGCGGCGGTGTCTGGGGCCTCGAGCGCGGCTACTGCCTGATGATCGGCGGTCCCGACGTTGCGGTGCAGCACCTCGATTCGATCTTCGCCACGCTGGCGCCCGGCGCCGATGCCAACGCGCCGGCCCCCGACAAGGCCGCCGGCACCGCACCCTTCGGCTACCTGCATTGCGGGCCGAGCGGTGCCGGCCACTTCGTCAAGATGGTGCACAACGGCATCGAGTATGGCGTCATGGCCGCCTATGCCGAAGGCATGAACATCCTGAAGTCGGCCAATGCCGGCAAGCGGCAACGCACGGCCGACGCCGAGACCAGCCCGCTGGAAAACCCGCAATACTACCAGTTCGACATCGATCTTCCGCAGGTGGCCGAGGTCTGGCGGCATGGCAGCGTCATCGGCTCCTGGCTGCTCGATCTCACCGCCGGCGCGCTGAAGGGCGACCCGGGCCTGGCGCAGTTCGGCGGCCGGGTTTCGGATTCGGGCGAAGGACGCTGGACGCTGAAGGCCGCGATCGACACCGGCGTGCCGGCGCCGGTGCTGTCCTCGGCGCTGTTCGACCGCTTCTCCTCGCAAGGCGAATCCGAATTCGCCGACAAGCTGTTGTCCGCCATGCGCTATGCCTTCGGCGGCCATGTCGAAAAGCCGAAGGCCGGCAAGTGACGCGGCCTGGGGAGACGCACGTATGAGCCAGGAACGGTCCGACACGCTGGTGCTCTTCGGCGCCACCGGCGACCTCGCCCACAAGAAGATATTTCCGGCCCTTTACCAGATGGTCGCCAAGGGCACGCTCACCGAACCGGTGATCGGCGTCGCCTTCGACGCCTGGGACATCAAGCAGTTGCAGGCCCGCGCCCGCGACGGCATCGTCAACGCCATCGGCAAGATCGACGAGAAGGTGTTCGCCAAATTCGCCTCGCTGCTGCGCTATGTCAGCGGCGACTACCGCGATCCGGCCACCTTCGAGAAGCTGAAGACCGCGCTTGGCACCGCCCAGCGGCCGCTGCACTACATGGCGGTGCCGCCGACCATGTTCGAGACTGTCGTGCAAGGATTGGAGCAGTCGGGCACCGCGCGTGGCGCGCGGCTGATGGTGGAAAAGCCGTTCGGCCATGATCTGCAGTCGGCGCGCTGGCTGAACCGCGTGCTGCATCTGGTGTTCGACGAGCAGTCGATCTTCCGCATCGACCACTATCTCGGCAAGGAAGCGATCCAGAACCTGCTTTATTTCCGCTTCGCCAATTCCTTTCTCGAGCCGATCTGGAACCGCAATTTCGTCGAGAGCGTGCAGATCACCATGGCCGAGGATTTCGGCGTCGAGGGCCGCGGCCGCTTCTATGACGATGTCGGCTGCATCAGGGATGTCATCGAGAACCATCTGCTCAACATCCTCTTGCTGCTGGCCATGGAGCCGCCGGTCGGCCGCTCGGCCGACGACCTGATCGACGAGAAGGTGCAGGTTCTCAGGGCGATACGGACACTGACAAAAGACGATGTCGTGCGCGGCCAGTTCACCGGCTATCTCGCCGAGCCCGGCGTGAAGCCGAATTCGCCGGTCGAGACCTTCGCGGCGGTGCGCTTCTTCGTCGACACCTGGCGCTGGCAGGATGTGCCTTTCTTCATCCGCGCCGGCAAGAACATGCCCGTGCATGTCACGGAAGTGGTGGTGCGGCTGAAGCGCCCTCCGCTCGACGTCTTCGACCCGATCAAGCCCGCCGACCAGAACTACGTGCGTTTCCGCATCGACCCGCAAGTGGTGATCGCCATCGGCGCGCAGCGCAAGGCACCCGGCGACGACATGGTCGGCGAACAGGTGGAACTCACGGCGCTCGACGACAGCAAGGCCGACATGCCGCCTTACGAGCGCCTGATCGGCGACGCCATGAACGGCAATGGCCAGCTCTTCACCCGCCAGGACGCGGCCGAGCTTGCCTGGCGCATTGTCGGGCCGGTGCTCGGCGACACCACGCCGCCGCATCTCTATGAGCCGAAGACATGGGGGCCGGCCGACGCCATGGCCGGCTTCGGGCCTCCCAACGGCTGGATCGACCCGGTGGCATGAGCGGAGGAGAGACGATGGCCAAGGCGGTGAAGCAGACGGCATCGGACGCCGGGCAGATCGTGCTTTCGATCGACATTGGCGGCTCGCACGTCAAGATCCTGACCAGCGCCGGCGGCGCCGAGCGCCGGGACGATTCCGGCCCGGACCTGACGCCGCAGCAGATGATCGACAAGGTGAAGAAGCTCGCCGAGGGCCTGTCCTACGACGTCATCTCGATGGGCTATCCCGGCCCGGTGCGTCACAACAAGCCGGTGCTCGATCCCAAGAATCTCGGCAAGGGTTGGGCCGGCTTCGATTTCGACGCGCAGTTCGGCAAGCCGGTCAAGGTGGTCAACGATGCGTTGATGCAGGCTATCGGCAGCTATGAAGGCGGGCGCATGCTGTTCCTCGGGCTGGGAACCGGCCTCGGTGCGGCGATGGTCTTCGACAATGTCGGCCAGCCGATGGAGCTCGCCCATCTTCCCTACAGGAAAGGCCGAAGTTTCGAGGACTATGTCGGCGAGCGCGGCCTGGAAAAGTACGGCAAGAAGAAGTGGCGCAAATACGTCTTCGACGTCGTCACCCGTCTGCGCGCCGCCCTGCAGCCAGATTATGTCATCATTGGCGGCGGCAATGTCGATAAGCTCGACGAGTTACCGGCCGAGGCCAGGCGCGGTGACAACACACGCGCCTTCGAAGGCGGATTTCGTCTGTGGCGAGACAAGGCGCTGATTGTCTGATATTATTACTGTTTAGTATAGTTGTTCAAAATAACGTGTGACGCCGCGCTTAATCATTGCGTTGCGCAGATTTGCCGACTAGGAATTTCGCGCACTAACCCGCGCGCTCCACTGGATACGCTTGAAGACCCTTCAGCATTTTTTGATTTGTGCCTCGTCCTTTCGAAAACGATCCCCATTTTCGAGGCCGTGCACCATAGACGGAGGAAACATTGACCGACGATAGCAACGACGCTCGCATCGACCTTCTCGAGCTGACCGCCCACATCGTATCCGCCTACGTTGAGAAGAACCGCCTGCCCGCCTCCGGCCTGGCCGACCTCATCGCCAGCGTCGCCACCTCGATCGGCGGGCTTAGCAAGCCGGCGGTGCCGGTGGCGGCTCCCCTGGTTCCCGCGGTCAACCCGAAGAAGTCGGTGACGCCGGATTTCATCATCTGCCTCGAAGACGGCAAGAAGTTCAAATCGCTGAAGCGCCATCTCGGCGTGCATTTTGGCCTGACGCCGGACGCCTACCGCGCCAAATGGGGCCTGCCCTCGGACTATCCGATGGTTGCTCCCAACTATGCGGCCTCGCGCTCGCAACTGGCGAAGTCCATCGGACTCGGCCGCAAGGTCGAGGTGGCGCCTGTCAAGGCCAAGGGCCGCAGGGCGAAGGTTTCGGCCTGAGCATTCAGGCCTGAGCCAATATTTAGGACGACTGGAACAGAAGCCTGCCGGCGAAACCGCCTTGGCAGGCTTCCTGCTTTTGTGGCTTGGATAGACCAGACAAAGGCCATGTGGGGAAAGCCATGAACTACACCAGGATGGTGATCGAGAAAGAGGCGCCGGAGGAGTACGGCTACGACCGCATCCGCTACAATCTTTCCGAAAGTTCGATCGCCGACCAGAAGCTTTCCGACATTGGCCTGTCCTTGCCGGACCTCACGCTGTTCTATGGCGAGCATCGCGGCGACAAGGACTTGCGTGCGCTGATCGCGGCGCAGGATGCCGGCATCTCGCCTGGCGATGTGCTGGTCACCGCCGGTGCCGCCGGCGCGCTGTTCATCATTTCGACGTCGCTGCTGTCGGCGAACGACCATCTGGTCGTCATCCGGCCCAACTACGCCACCAACATCGAAACCCCACGCGCGATCGGCTGCGCCATCAGCTTTGTCGATCTGGCCTTCGAGAACGGCTTTGCCATCGACGTCGAGGCCATCAAGGCGGCGATGCGGCCGAACACCAGGCTGATCAGCGTTACCTGCCCGCACAACCCGACCGGCACGATGATGGGCCGGGCCGATCTCGACGCGCTGGTAGCCCTCGCGGAAAGCCGCAACTGCCATTTGCTGGTCGACGAGACCTATCGCGATCTTTCCTATGGCTGGCGCCTGCCGTCGGCAGCCTCGCTGAGCCCGAAGGCAATCAGCGTCGCGTCGCTGTCGAAGGCCTTCGGCATTCCAGGCATCCGCATCGGCTGGCTGATCACCAGGGATCCAGCGCTACAGGAGACGTTCCTTGCCGCCAAGGAACAGATCGGCATCTGCGGCAGCGTCATCGACGAAGGCATTGCGCGCGGCATGCTCGAACGCCGGGACGCCTTCCTGGGAGTGCTGCTGCCCGAAATGGCGAAGCGTCGAGACATCGTCCAGGCCTGGATCGACCGCGAGCCGCTGGTCGACTGGGTGCGGCCCGAAGGCGGTGTCGTCGGCTTCCCGCGCCTCAATGTCGAACCCGGCTTCGATCTCGACCGGTTCTATGTGAACCTGCTGGAAAACCATGGCACCTATGTCGGGCCTGGCCACTGGTTCGAAATGGAAAAGCGCTTCTTCCGCGTCGGCTTCGGCTGGCCGACGGAGGTCGAGTTGCGAGGCGGGCTCGACGCCATTTCGGCGGCACTTCGGCAGTAACGTCCTTGTGCGATGGACGCAACGGGCTGAAAATCCCTTGATCCAGTGCTGATTTTCGCACACATCGCGCATCGAACTTTGCTAGACGTTCCATTGGTCGGACCAGCGCCCATCCGGGAAGTGCCCCGCCGGCAATCGCATCGGCCCGAAAATCCACTCCGATTTTCGGAAAGCACGATGCGAAACCAAACAGTGTTGGAGCATACTTTGTGCGTCCAATTGGACGTCGCTCCAATGCCATCGCAACGGGGCCCTTATATTCATGACATCCCTGCAGACTTCACCTGAGCAGCGTTACGCTGCCTTCCGGCACAAAGCCTTCCTCAGCTACTGGACGGCGCGCTTCCTCACCACTTTCGCGACCATGATCGTCTCCGTCGCCGTCGGCTGGCAGGTCTATGATTTGACCCGCGATCCTTTCGACCTCGGCATTGTCGGCATCGTCCAGTTCCTGCCGTCCCTGCTTCTGGTGCTGGTCACCGGCGTCGTCGCCGACCGCTTCGGACGCCGGCTGATCATGGCGCTGTCGACGGTGATCGAGGGCATATGCGCCCTCATTCTGCTGGTCCTGACGCTGCGCGGTCTCGCCAGCCCGCTGCCGATCTTCGCCGTGCTCGCGATGTTCGGCACGGCACGGGCCTTTTACGGCCCGGCCTCGTCCTCGCTGTTCGCCAATCTGGTGCCGCCGGAGGATTTCGGCAACGCGATTGCCTGGAACTCGTCCGCCTGGCAGACGGCGACCATCGTTGGACCGGTTGCCGGCGGCCTGCTCTACGGCGTTTCTCCGGAGGTCGCATACGCCAGCGCCGCCATCCTGATGCTGGCTGCCGCCCTTTTGATTTTCACCATTCCCAGGCCCGCCCAGCGGACCGCCACCGACAAGCCCTCCATGGCGACGCTGTTTGCCGGCTTCCGCTACATCTGGAGCGAGAAGATCGTGCTTGGCGCCATCTCGCTCGACCTGTTCGCCGTGCTTCTCTCCGGCGCCTCGGCATTGCTGCCGGTCTATGCGCGCGACATCCTGCAGCTCGGCCCGTGGGGCCTCGGGCTGCTGCGTTCGGCCCCGGGCATCGGCGCCATCTGCGTGGCGGTGTGGCTCGCCGGACACCCGATCCGCAACCATGCCGGTGTGATCATGCTCGGCTTCGTCGCGGCATTCGGCGCCTCCACCGTGCTGTTTGGACTGTCCACCCTCACCTGGCTGTCGATCGTCGCATTGGCCCTCCTCGGCGCCACCGACATGTTCAGCGTCTATATCAGGGAGACGCTGATCCAGCTGTGGACGCCGGACGAGGTGCGCGGCCGCGTCAACGCCGTCAACCAGGTCTTCGTCGGCGCCTCCAACGAGGTCGGCGAATTCCGTGCCGGCACCATGGCGGCGCTGATCGGCACCGTCCCTGCGGTGGTGATCGGCGGCGTCGGCGCCATCGCGGTCGCCGGCCTGTGGGCGTATCTGTTCCCGCAATTGCGCAAGGTTCGCCACCTCGACGGGCGCAACTGACGCTCGCCGATGGCCGGCAAGATACCTCACCCTGTCACAGGAAATCCCATGATCACGTGCTACCTGAAATATGTCATCGACCCTTACAAGCTTGCCGAGTTTGAAGAATATGGCCGCCGCTGGATCGGTCTGGTCAATCGCCTCGGCGGAAACCATCATGGCTATTTCCTCCCGAGCGAAGGAGCCAACAATATCGCCTATGCCATGTTCAGCTTTCCGAGCCTTGCCGACTACGAGGACTATCGCATGCGGATGGCGGCCGACCCGGAATGCCAGGATGTGTTTGAAGCGGAAAAACGCAATCGCAGCATTTTGAGCTATGAGCGCAGCTTCATGCGGCCGGTGCTCGAACCCTAGAATAACAGTCCGCCCGGAATTGCGAAACGGACGGAGCTATCGCACCGCCGGCCTGCCGAACACCATGCGCAGGAATTCGTCCAGCCAGCGCTTCAGATGCATGTCCCAGATCAGCCGGCCGCCGAGGTGATCGCGGCCGGGCTGCGCGCCCGGCAATTCGAAGCGATGCGCGCCGCGCACCACCCAGCGCTGCATCATCACCCGGGTCAGTTCGCCGTGGAACTGGATGCCCCAGGCATTGTCGCCATAGCGAAACGCCTGGTTGGGGTAGGTCTCGGCCGTCGCCAGCAGCGTTGCGTCGCTGGGCAGGGAAAAGCCCTCGCGGTGGAACTGGTAGACCATTTCCGGCCAGTGCATGAGGTTCCTGCCGGCCTCGGTCGCCTTGATCGGATACCAGCCGATCTCGACCAGCCCTTCGCCGTGGCCCTCGACCTTGCCGCCGAGATGGTTGACCAGCATCTGCGCACCAAGGCAGATGCCGAGGCACGGCCGGTTTTCCCTGAGCGGGATTTCCAGCCAGTTGGTCTCGCGGCGAACGAACTCATCCTCGTCATTGGCGCTCATCGGTCCGCCGAACACCACCGTGCCGGCATGGCCGTCCAGCGTCTCCGGCAAGGCGTCGCCGAGCGGCGGCCGACGGATATCGAGCTCGAAACCCTCTTCGATGAGCATATGGCCGACGCGTCCGGGGCTCGAATTCTCCTGGTGCAGCAGGATCAGGATTTTTGGCTTCGAGCTCGTTGCACGCGGCATCGTCAGGCGAGTTCCCGTCTATTCGTCGCTCGAAATTCCGCGCGCGCCCGGCGCCTGCGCCGCCGCCTTGCGGCGCGCCTCGACCCGGTCGTGGCGTTCGACGCCAATCAGTTCGGCGACGCGCCACACCGTATTGTCCTCGAGTTCGTGCAACTCGCCATCGGCATAGACGATCTCCCACATCAGGCCGATGAAGGCCTTGCGCCCGTCCGCGTCGAGATGGCGCTTGAGCACGCTGGTGAAGGCATAGAGGTCGATCGCCTCATTGTCGGCCCGCTCGCCGGCAGCGGCGAGCGCTTCGAGTTCGGCGCCGCTGATCGAGTAGCTCTCGGAGAGCACGGCCTTGAACCGCTCCCATTCGACATCCTGGCGCACGCCGTCGGCATTCATCACATGGTAGAGCAGCGCCGAGGCGGCGACGCGCGGATCGTCCGTGCTGGTATGCGCCCCGGCGCCGGCCGGCAAATCCCTGAGAAACGATAGAACGCGTTCGAACATCAATCCATTCCCAAACGGCCCAAGGGCCAAGTCAATCACCCGAAGGCCAAGATCAAAACAGCCGGAAGCGGCGCGGCGATTTTTCCGCTTCCTCGTCCGGATCGACGCCCGGATCATCCGGCAGCCGCGCCAATTCTTCAGCCGGCTCGACGGCCTCGGCATCGGCCGGCACCGCCGCGAACGCAGCCGCCGTGACCGGCGTGACCTGGTCTTCGCTTCTATCGGTTCCCTTGCCCGTTGTCTCGCTGCCCGCCGTGGCAGGCTCGATCGCTTCGACCGGCTTTTCACTGGCCGGCTTCGCCAGCGCCTCGATCACCGGCACGGTGGCCTCAGGCGCATCGTCGCGGCCGTCGATCAACTGGCCAAGCCGCTCCATCGGCGCGCGCCACTCGAAGGCGTCGAGCCGTCCGGTAACTGGCGATACCGGCACCCAGCGTTCCGAAACGACGCCATCAGCGACCCAGGCCGGATCGCGTGGCGCTCGTACCGCCTTGGAGAGCAGCTGCCGCACCTTGCCCTGGTCGCCCGTCTCGGCCTCCTCGATGTCGGCCAGCAGCAGATAGGCGCCTTCGCGGCGGTCCATCCGGATCGCCGCCTCGGCCTCGCTGCGAGCGGTGGCGAAATCCTGTGCGTCGAGCGCGGCACGCGCCACGGTCATCGACGATTCGGCGTGGTTCTTCTTCATCTCCTGCAGCTTCTTCGCCCGGTTGAGACGGTCGAGCACGGCGTCACCCGGCCTGGCATGGGTGTAGAGCTCGGCAATCTCGGGATGCGGCTCGGCCCTCCAGGCGGTCTCCAGGATTTTCGAACCCTTGCGCACATCGTTCTGCCTGAACAGCGCTGCGGCGGCGGCAACCGCGGCAGGGGCGAAATCCGGCTGCAGCTTGTTGGCCTCTAGCGCCGCGCTTCTTGCCGCATTGGGATCGCTGTCCGCAAGCGACTGCGCCTTGGCGGTCAACAGCACGGCGCGACGGCGGTTGGCGGCGTCGCGCTCGATCTGCCGCGTCGCCTTCTGCGCGTCGACCAGTTTCAAGGCGCCGTCCCAATCGCCGCGCGCGGTCAATTCCTCCAGTGTCGATTCGGCCGCCCAGGCCAGCTGCGGCGCAACGGCGGCAGCGCGGCCGGCATAGTGGCGGGCGGCATTGCGGTCACCCAGCCGTTCGGCTTCGAGATAAAGCCCGCGCAGGCCGAGCAGCCGCATTTCGGGATCGTCGAGCATGCTTTCGAACTTCTGGCGCGCCCCTTCATGGTCGCCTTCGAGCAGCGAGGCCTGCGCCTCGAGCAGATGGATCAGCGGTTCCTGATCGGAACGGATCAGCTTGGCCGCTTCCTTGGTCTTCTTGCGGGCCAGCGCGCCGTCGCCGGCGCCGGCCGCGATCATGCCGGTCGACAGCGCCTGATAACCGCGGTCGCGGCGGCGCACGCGGAAATAGCGCGAGATGGTATAGGGGCTGTTCCACAGCGACCTGACCAGCCACCACAGGATCATCACGGCGGCGACCACGGCGACGATGGCCACCGCCGCCACCATCAGGCTGACCTGGTACTGATAGCCGTTGAAGGTGACGACCATGTCGCCCGGCCGGTCGGCCAGCCAGGCAAAGCCGAGCCCGAGCGCGAAGACGACGATGAGGAAGGCGAGCAGGCGGATCATCGTTTTGCCCTCATGCCTTCATCGCGCCGGAGATCAGCGCGTCGACCTGGGTTTCGACCTCGATGCGCGCCTTCAGTTTGCCGGCAAAGTCGGCGCCGGCGGCCTTCACGGCCTCAGGCAGCGAATTGTACTCGCCGAGCGCCTTGGCATAGTCGCCCTGCGTGACGGCGACTTCCATGCGCGCCACGGTTTCCGGCGCGCCGGGACCCTCGACGGCGCCGATCGGCCGCACCTTGACCAGCGATTCGGCGCTCGCCATCAGGTTCTGCAGGAAGCCGGCATTCTGGTCGACCGGCGTAGCGGCGGCGACCATGGCATTGGCGGCGGCATCCATCTGCGCGGCGATCTCGGTGCGGGTGGGCACGCCTTTTTCGGCATAGGGCCGCAAGGTCGCGAGCTCAGGCGCGTTGGGCGAAATCGCCGCGAGCGTATCGAGTTCAGCCGAGAACGGCGCACCGCGTTCGAGCGCCGACTTCAAGGCCGACGCGGCAATGGCGAGCGCGATCTTCGGCTGTCCTGCCGCCGCCTCGACCTTGCCGGAAAGCTGCGACACCGACTGTTCCAGCGCGGCGAGCCGGCTGTCCTGGGCCTTCGCCGCTTCGCCTGTCGATTTCACCAGCGCGTCGAGACCGGCGAGTTTTTCGTTGAGCGGGCCGAGATCGACCGGCTCCGCGCTGCCGGCCTTGCCGAGGGCGGCGACCGCGGTTTCGATCTGCTTGACCTTGTCGCCAAGGGCTGCAAGCCCGGCATTGTCGCCCGCGCCGCCTTGTTCGACCGCCGATTTCAGCGCCGCGACATCGGCTTTTACCTGCTCCAGTCCCGAGGAAAGTCCGACCACCTTGGCCGCTGCATCGTTGTTGCCGCCGCCGTCCTTCAACCCGGCAATCTCGGTTTTCAGCGAAGCGATCTCGCCATTGACGCCGTCGAGCGAGACGCCGGCGCCGGAACCCGGCGCGCCAAGCAGGCCGGCAAATTGCAAGCCGCCGGCGCCGGCGAGCGCGACGACGCCACCGATAATGCCGGCAGCGATGCCGTTCAGGCCGCCACGCTTTGCCGCGGCCGGCGCCATCTTTTCGTCCCGCGTCTGGGTTTTTGCCTTGCCGTCGTCGGTGCGCTTCGCCGACGCATCCTCGAAATTGTAGTCGGAGGCGGCAGTGCGGTCGGCTGGCGCATCCGAACCGGGATAGGGCATCTCCGGCTCAACAGCCTTGGCCTCCGCGGTCGGCTCGGTTCCGGCCTGCCCCACGCCGTCGGCATGCTCCCAGGGTTCGAGATCGGTCTGGTCGGCATGCACCGGCTCTTCGGGAGCCTCCGGCTGCGAGGCATTGGCGGCTTCTTCAGCCTTCGCCTCGTCTGTCTCGGCCGCTGCCTTGGCGGCACCCTCCTCGACGATGCGGGAAACGGCACCGGGCTCGAGATCGATGGTCACCGGCTCGCGGCGGCTTTTCGAGTGTCGCATCTTCGGCGTCTTGACCATGCCTGGGCTCCGCAAAATTCGCTTCGTCTCAGCGCCTGCCGGCGCGTGATGGTTCAGAAAGGGTCTAGCACATCACCAAGCGGTGAAAAGGGGCGGTGTGATGACGCGGCTCAGGGCAGCACCCGCAAAAGCGCCAGCAGCGCCTCCTCATCGGGCTGTGCGGCAACGCGGATCGCTTTGCCGGCGCCATCGTCGAAAGCGTCGGCGATGCGTGCGGAGAGCGCGATAAACCGCGTTTTTTGAAAGGCCTCTTGCAGAGCCGGCCGCTTGGTCAAGGCCTGCATTGCGGCGGCCGACTTGGCCGAATAGAGCAGCACCGCATCGACCGGCTGGCCCGACAGCAGCGCAAGGATGGTCTCGTCGGAATACGGCACCGGGAGCGTGTCATACGTCTCCACGGCGCGGAGCCGGACTCCAGCCGCCTCCAGCCGTTGTTCAAACACGGGAAACCGCACGCGTCCGCAGAGATAGGTGACTGTCTTGCCGGGAAAAGCCGCCGCCATTGCGTTGGCCAGCGCCTCGGCATCGCCTGAGCCTTCAATGATGGAAGAAAACCCCATCTTGCGCGCCGCTTCGGCGGTCCTGGCGCCGACGGCATGGCAAGGCAGGGCGGCAAGCGCCGCGATGACCTCGTTCGGGGCATGGCGCACGGCATTGGCGCTGGTAACGGCAACCGCGACGGCATCGCCGGTGACGAGCCCCGCATCGACAGGCAAAGCCACTGTTTCGGTCAGCGGCAGAACGACCGGCTGGAATCCCGTGTCCTGAAGCCGCCGCGCCGTGCGCGATGCGCCCGGTTCCGGTCTGGTCACCAGGACGCGAAGCATCTTCAGAGCCAGCCGTCGAAGAACTTTTCGCCGGCCCTGGCCCGCACCGTCCGCGCGGCCTCATCGCCGATGCGAGCGGCATCCTGCGCCGGTCCCTGCAATTCGACCACATGCGACTGCGTGCCGTCGGGTGAAATGATCAGGCCGGCGAAGGAAAGATTTCCGGCCTCGATCGTCGCATGGCCGGCGATCGGCGTGCGGCAGGAGCCGTCGAGCGCCGCCAGGAAGGCGCGTTCGCAAGCCAGAGCCTGCCCGGTCGGCACATCATGGATGGCGACCAGCATTTCTTCGACGGCGCGATCGCCGATGCGCGCCTCGATGCCGATCGCGCCCTGGCCGGGTGCGGGCGGAAAAATGTCGAGCGGCATCAAGTCGGTGGCGACATGCTCCAGGCCCAGCCGCTTCAGCCCGGCATAGGCGAGGATGGTGCCGGCGGCGATCCCTTCGTCGAGCTTGCGCAGTCGCGTCTGCACATTGCCGCGGAACATCACCACCTCGAGATCCGGCCGCATGCGGCGGATCAGCGCCTGCCGCCTGAGCGACGACGAGCCGACCTTGGCGCCGCGCGGCAGCTCGGCGATGGTCTTTACCGCCCTACCGACAAAGGCGTCGCGCGCGTCCTCACGCGGCAGGAATGCGCTGAGCTCCAGACCGTCCGGCAATCGTGTCGGCATGTCTTTCGACGAATGCACGGCGATGTCGATCGCACCGGCGAGCAGCGCCTCCTCGATTTCCTTGGTGAACAGGCCCTTGCCGCCGGCTTCCGACAGCGGCCGGTCCTGGATGCGGTCGCCGCTGGTCGAGATGATGACGACCTCGAAGGCTTCCGCCGGCAGGCCATGCGCGGCCATCAGCCGCGCCTGTGTTTCATGCGCCTGGGCCAGCGCCAGCGGGCTGCCGCGTGTTCCGATTTTCAAGATTGTTTGCATGGCGCGCGGTCCGTGATAACCCCCCGGCTGGCTTTGCGTTTCCGGCATTCTCCCTAAAGGGGAAAGCCTGGCTGCACAATCTCTTGGGATAGCGACGAATTGATCCGCGTTCTGGGCATTGAGACGAGTTGCGACGAGACCGCCGCCAGCGTCG
The DNA here is from genome assembly GCF_002294905.1 of Mesorhizobium sp. WSM4308. Classification (NCBI taxonomy): domain Bacteria; kingdom Pseudomonadati; phylum Pseudomonadota; class Alphaproteobacteria; order Hyphomicrobiales; family Phyllobacteriaceae; genus Mesorhizobium; species Mesorhizobium sp. WSM4308. The sequence continues at coordinate 69,671 of NZ_NSFW01000015.1, forward strand.
TGGCGCTGGAGGGCGATGCCGCGCCGAAAATCCTGTCCAACATCGTGCTATCCCAGATCGAGGAGCATGCCGCCTTCGGCGGTGTCGTACCCGAGATCGCCGCCCGCGCCCATGTCGAGGCGCTGGACGGCATCGTCGAGGCCGCGCTGGCCGATTCGGGCACGACCCTAGCCGATATCGATGCCATCGCCGCCACCGCCGGCCCCGGCCTGGTCGGCGGCCTGATCGTCGGGCTGATGACGGCCAAGGCGATAGCCGCCGCTGCCGGCAAGCCGCTGATCGCCGTCAACCACCTCGAAGGCCACGCCTTGACGGCGCGGCTGACAGACGGGCTCGAATTCCCCTATCTGCTGCTGCTGGTCTCCGGCGGCCACACGCAAATCCTGGCGGTGCGCGGCGTCGGCGACTATCAGCGCTGGGCCACCACCATCGACGACGCGCTCGGCGAAGCCTTCGACAAGACCGCCAAGATGCTCGGCCTGCCCTATCCCGGCGGACCGAATGTCGAGACGGCGGCTCTATCGGGTGACGCCTCGCGCTTTGCCTTCCCCCGTCCGATGAAGGGTTCGGCGCAGCCCGACTTCTCCTTCTCCGGCCTGAAGACCGCTGTGCGCCAGGCGGCGACCGCGATCGAGCCGCTGAGCGACCAGGACGTCGCCGACATCTGCGCCTCGTTCCAGGCGGCGGTCGCCGATGCGCTGGCTGACCGCGTTTCGCGCGCGCTGGCGCGATTCGGCCAGACATTTCCCGGCACGAAAAACCCGGCGCTGGTGGTTGCCGGCGGCGTCGCCGCCAACCGCACCATCAAGGCAACGCTGGAACGGCTGTGCGCCGAGGCCGGGTTCACCTTCGTCGCGCCGCCGCTGAAACTGTGCACCGACAATGCCGCGATGATCGCCTGGGCCGGCATCGAACGGCTGCGCGAAGGCATGGCGCAGGAGAACGGCTTCGATTTCGTGCCGCGCTCGCGCTGGCCGCTGGACAGCATCTCGGCGCCGATGGTCGGTTCCGGCCGGCGCGGAGCCAAGGCATGACGGGTGAAACGGTGAGCGGCCAAGACGTCGGCAATCCCGATAAAGGCGGCTGGCGGGTCGCCGTGCTGGGCGGCGGCGCCTGGGGCACGGCGCTGGCGCTGGCCATGCTGCGCGCCGGCCATAAGGTGCGGCTGTTCGCGCGCGATCCGCAAACCGTGGCCGCGATCGGCCAAGGCCAGAATCCACGCTATCTGCCCGGCATCGCCATTGCGCCCGGCATCGAGGCGACAACAGACATTGCGGCGGCGCTCTCGGGGGCCCATTGCGTGCTGGCGGTAACGCCGGCGCAATCGCTGCGGGCGACGCTGGCGGCCGCGAAGGACCATATGCCGGGCGGCATCCCGCTTGTGCTCTGCGCCAAGGGCATCGAGCGCGACACCGGCGCCTTGCTGTCGGCAATTGTCGACGAAATCCTGCCGCGAAATCCGGTCGCCGCGCTGTCGGGCCCGAGCTTCGCCACCGATGTCGCCCGCGGCCTGCCGACAGCGGTCGTGGTCGCCGCCCGCGACGAGGCGCTGGCGGCTGACCTTGCCGCCCGCTTTTCCGCCGAAAACCTGCGCTGCTATTCGAGCGACGACCTGATCGGCGTCGAGATCGGCGGCGCCTTGAAGAATGTCTTTGCCATCGCCGCGGGCGCCATCACCGGCGCCGGGCTTGGCGCCAGCGCCCAGGCGGCCATGGTGACGCGCGGCTTCGTCGAACTGCGCCGCATCGGTGCCGCCTTCGGCGCCAGGCCCGAGACCTTAATGGGGCTTTCCGGCCTTGGCGACCTGCTGCTGACCTGCTCGTCGGCGCAATCGCGCAACTTCGCCTACGGGCTGGCGCTCGGGCAAGGCAAGGCGCTTGCCGGACTGGCGCTGGCCGAGGGCGTGCCGACGGCGGCGATCGCCGCCCGCATCGCCACCGAGCGCGGCATCGACGCGCCGATCATAACCGCCGTGGCGGCCATACTGGACGGCACCATCACCATCGGCCAGGCGGTGACGGCCCTGATGACCCGGCCGCTGAAGACCGAAACCAACGATTGATCCCCACGACTCTGATCCAGAAGAACCCAGGAGAAAGACCATGCTGTTCGCTTTGATTTGCAAGGACAAGCCCGCGAGCCTGCAGGTGCGCCTCGACACGCGGCCCGAGCATGTCGCTTTTCTCGAAGGGCTGAATGCGGACAAGAGACTGGCCTTCGCCGGTCCGTTCCTCGATGCCGACGGCAAGCCCAATGGCAGTCTCGTGGTCGTCGAGGCGCCGGATCTGGCCGCGGCGCAGGCCTTGTCGGCCGCCGACCCCTATGCCAAGGCGGGCCTGTTCGAAAGCGTCGAAATTCGCCAGTGGAACTGGACGTTCAACAAGCCGGCGGCTAGTTAATTCCGGTTGCCTGCACCTCGATCGCACGGAGGAGAAACATGAACTACTGGCTGTTCAAATCCGAACCCTCGGTCTTCTCCTTCGAGGCGTTGAAGGCCAAGGGCAAGGCCGGCACGCAATGGGACGGCGTGCGCAACTACGCCGCCCGCAACAACATGAAGGCCATGCAGATCGGCGATCTCGGCTTCTTCTACCATTCCAATGAGGGGCTCAACATCGTCGGCATCGCCGAAGTCTGCGCGCTGGCCCACCCCGACACCACTTCGGATGATCCGCGCTGGGAATGCGTGGACATCCGCGCGGTTCGCGATGTGCCGACGCCGCCGACGCTAGAACAGGTGAAAGCCAATCCGAAGCTCGCCGAAATGGCGCTGGTGCGGCTCGGCCGGCTTTCCGTGCAGCCGGTGACCCCGGCCGAATGGAAGGAAGTCTGCCGCATGGGCGGCCTGACGCCCGCTCCGTGACGGCGCTCACCCCGCACGGCGCGAAGCAATTTATCCTCGACAACACGGCGCTGATGGCGCCGCCGCATGTGCCCGAGATTCTGCTGCGTCTCGCCGATGAAGCGCACGATCTGTGGCAGCGCACCGAGGACGAACTGGTCGAGATCGGCCTGCCGCCGCCCTTCTGGGCCTTTGCCTGGGCCGGCGGACAGGGCCTTGCCCGCTATGTCCTGGACAATCCCGACACGGTGCGAGGCAAGCGCGTGCTCGACTTCGCCTCAGGCTCCGGCCTTGTCGCCATCGCCGCCGCCAAGGCGGACGCTGCCGCAGTTATCGCAGCCGACATCGACCCGTTCTGCGCCACGGCGATCCGCCTCAACAGCGAGGCCAATGGCGTCGGGATCGGCTACCTCGGCACGGATTGCATCGGCACCGACGCGGGCTGGGACGTGGTGCTGGCCGGCGACGTTTTCTACGACAAATCCTTCGCCGACCGCCTGATGCCGTGGTTCGCGACACTCAAGGCGCGCGGAGCCGAGATCTTCGTCGGCGATCCCGGCCGGTCGTATCTGCCGAAATCGGGGCTGGAGCCGCTTGCGGTCTATGAGGTGGAGGTCACGCGGGCGCTGGAGGATTCCCTGGTCAAGCGCACCACCGTCTGGCGCTTTGCTTGACGCCATCGCCGAAGCGCCTGATACAGAATGCATGCATGTCGCATGGCCTGCATCTGGAGGGGGAAGCTCATGGATTTTTCAGCAGTGAACTGGCTGGCGGTCATTGCCGCCGCCGTCTTGGCCTGGCTGTTCGGCGCCGCCTGGTACATGGCGTTGAGCAAGCCGTGGCTGAAGGCCGCCAAGCTCGATCCGGCGACGATGAAGAAATCGCCCCTGCCTTTCGTCATCAGCTTCGTCGCCGAACTGGTCATGGCCTACATCATGGCCCTGATCGTCGCCGCGATGACGGGCGGTGAACCGACATTGCTCGCCGGACTTGTCTTCGGCTTCGTGCTTTGGCTGGGGTTCATCGCCACGACGCTGTCGGTCAACCATCGCTACGAAAATTTCGGCTGGGACCTGACCCTCATCGACGGTGGTCACTGGCTGGGCGTCCTGTTGATCGTCGGCGCGGTGATCGGCTGGTTCGGCGCCGCGGCAAGCTAAGGCGGCGCGCTGACGATGGCGGACGAGTCCGGCTTTCCACGCGACCAGGTGTTCAGCCGGATCTGCCACGTCAAGCAGGGCTATGACGACCGGCGCCGGCACATTGTCCGCGAATTCGAGCGGCGCGGCGTGCCGGTCTATTTTTACACGGACTGGGACCAGGCAGACATCACGCCGGAAATCCGAAACGAGCTGGTCGCGCCAGCCCTTACCCATCCGGCGACCGTCTCGCTGGCGCTGAAGCATGTCGGCATCTGGCGCGACTTCCTCGAGACCGACCTTCCCTATTGCCTCGTGTTCGAGGACGACGTCTTCCTCGCCCGCGACTTCGTCGCCAAGTTCCGGCAGGGGCTTTCCGAACTCGGCAGCCCCAGCCGCAAGGCCGTCATCTATCTCGGCAATGGCAGCAACTACTACACGCCGGGCTGGAAATTGCGGAAGGGCCAGAAGCTTTATCCGGCACTGCATGCCAGATGCACCGATTCCTACCTTATTACCCGCCCGGTTGCCGAGGCCCGTTGCGCCTGGATCGCGCAAAACAAGATATCGACGGCGATCGATCACCAGATTGAGCAGATGGACGAGAGGCTCGGGGTTGAAATGCTTTGGTTCGAACGGCCCATTGTCGAACAGGGCAGCGAAAACGGGGCGTTTCAGACGTCCATTTCGGCGAAAAGATACCCGCGTCTTTACAAAAGCGTGAAATGGAACTGGAAGAAGTACACGCGCATGATCTTCGGCCATAGCGCCCGGTCGTGACCGAAGGACAGGCCCGGCAGCGGCCTACACCTTCTCCGTGCCGTGCGTCTTTGCCGCTTCCTCCAGCAGCCACTCACGAAACGCCGCGATGCGGGCGTCGTCCTTCACGGCTTCCGGATAAACCAGGAAATAGGCGAAGTCCGGCGCGACCTTGATGCCGAGCTCGAAGGGGCGCACGAGACGCCCTTGCGACAGGTCGTTGGCGACCATGGCGAAGTCGGCCAGCGCCACGGCATTGCCGTCGAGGGCCGCCTGCGTGGCATCGGTCGAGGAGCCGAAGACGAGGGTGCGGCTGTCGTCGAAATCGTCGACGCCGGCCGCCTGCATCCACATGCTCCAGTTCGGCCAGGTGACACCTTGCCGCGACCAATCGATATGCGCGAGCGTGTGCTGGAAGAGATCGCGCGGTTCGTTGAGCGGCGGCCCGGAAGCCAGCAGCGCCGGGCTGCACACCGGGATGATGATGTTGTCGAACAGCCGGTGCGCGCAAAGCCCGGCATATCTGCCGGTGCCGAACCGGATGCCGATATCGACGTCGTCGCGCTCGAAGTCCCTGACATCGTAGGAGATGTCGAAACGCAACTCGATGCCTGGCCGCTGGCGGCGGAAATCGTCGATGCGCCGCATCAGCCATTTCGTCGCGAATTGGGCGTCGAGCGTCACTTTCAAGAGCGACGTGCCGCGCGTCATCTTGCGGGCGCGCGACACCGCCCGGTTGAGCAGGTCGAGCGCATCGATCGATGCTTCGTGAAGCACGTTTCCCGCTTCCGTCAGCCGCATGGTGCGGCTGGTGCGCGTGAACAGCACCAGGTCGAGTTGATCCTCGATTTCCTTGACCTGGTGGCTGACCGCGGCCGGCGTCAGCCCAAGCTCGTCGGCGGCGCGGGTGAAATTGAGGTGACGCGCCGCCGCCTCGAAGGTCCTCAGCGCGCGCGTTCCGGGCAGGAGGCGAGACATCTGATCTCCAAATAAAACTTGATAATCTGAAAAGAACTACTCGTTTCCCGTTTGTTTTTCAATCCGGCATGATCTCGACATCGAGATACCTTCAAACCGGATTTGATATCCGGAGAAACCGGATAAAGCCATGACCGACATCGCTCTGAAGTCCCACACCACCCAGAAATCATCTCTCACGCAGTGGCTGCGCGCCACGTTCGACTGGCTGCGCCAGGCCAACGTCGCCGCCAGGCTTCCCTTGGAATCGGTCGACGACCTCTCCGACCGTGAACTGCGCGATATCGGCGGCGAACGCCGCGACATTGCCAGGGCGATGGACCGTGAGCTTCGCGAAATCGGACTGCTGGGCACGGGTTGGCAGAAGCGATAGAAAGGGGTTGGGCAGTAGGCGGCAGGGAATAGGCGTAGAAAGAGATGCCTACTGCCTACTGCCTACTGCCCATTCCCTACCGCACCACCCTCACCATCGTCCTATCCGACAGCAGCGGCAGCAGCCGGGCCATCGTGCGCGCGGTCACCGCCACGCAACCTTGCGTCGGCGTGAAATCTGGCCGCGCCAGGTGAAAGAAGATGGCGCTGCCGCGCCCGCGGCGGCGCGGCGCGATGTTCCAGTCGAGCACCAGGCAGGCGTCGTAGAGCCGGTCGTCGCGCCGCATGCGCTCGTGGCTGGCGCCATAGGGGATCTTGACCGGCCTGTTGTAGTTGCGGTCGTCTGATACCTCGCACCAGCCGAGATCGGGCCCGATCGGCGTCATCGCCAGCCGCGTCCGGCGGCCACCGGCAAACTCATCTCCCCGGAAATAACCCGACAGGATCCGCATCGAGCCGAGCGGCGTGGCGCCATCGCCCTCGCGCTTGTCGGCCGAGATGCCGCCACGCCCCAGCGCGCAGGCAAACACTGTTTTCCCGACCTGCAGCAGGCCCTGGCTGGGGTGGCCGGGCCTTGCCCGCACGGTCAGCACACGCAGCCGTTTCGGCAAAATTGCGCCGGCTGCATTGCGATCGCGTTTTTTCTTGTATGATCGTGCCACGGAACAAATCACTGTGATCGGCTATTGTGTCGGCCAGCTTCCGCATAAATACGCAGCGGTCAACTGAATTTCATTTTCAAAACAACGGATTGATCCATGACTTCACGCACCATCCTAATCGTCGACGACGACGACGACCTGCGCGGCACACTGGTCGAGCAACTCGCCCTCTACGAGGAATTCGACGTGTTGCAGGAAGCGACTGCGGCAAAAGGCGTCACGGCGGCACGCGGCGGCCTCATCGACTTGCTCATCATGGATGTCGGCCTGCCCGACATGGACGGCCGCGAGGCCGTCAAAATCCTGCGCAAGGGCGGCTACAAGGCGCCCATCATCATGCTGACCGGCCACGACACCGATTCGGACACGATTCTGGGTCTCGAGGCCGGCGCCAACGACTATGTGACGAAGCCGTTCCGCTTCGCGGTGCTGCTGGCGCGCATCCGTGCCCAGCTGCGCCAGCACGAGCAGAGCGAGGACGCGACCTTCTCGGTCGGCCCCTACACTTTCAAACCCAGCCAGAAGCTGCTCATCGACCCGCGTGGCGGCAAGGTGCGGCTGACGGAGAAGGAAGCCTCGATCATCAAATATCTCTACCGCGCCGACCAAAAGGTGGTGACGCGCGACGTGCTGCTGGAGGAAGTCTGGGGCTACAATTCCGGCGTCACCACGCACACGCTGGAAACCCATGTCTACCGGCTGCGCCAGAAGATCGAGCGCGATCCTTCCAATGCGGAAATTCTTGTGACAGAAAGCGGTGGCTACAAGCTGGTTCCTTAAACATTTCATTATCCAATAGGCGGTCTGGGCGGGACCGCTTTCGGGTGCGATCCTGTTGGAGGGGATTAAGGATCGACTCGTGAAGGAGGGATTGGACTGACCGTTCGGGGACGCAGCTAGAGATGGCGTTGGATGACGACATCCGCATTCTGTCCGCCGTGAGGCTCTTCCAGGGTTTCACGCAGGAACAGCTGCGCCTGCTCGCCTTCGGCGCCGAGACCACCCTGCTGCAGGCCAACCACAAGCTCTACCGCGAGGACGACGAGGCCGATACGGCCTATGTCGTGGTCAGCGGACGCATCGTGCTCTATCGCGAGCAGAGTGGCGAACGCATCCCGATCGGCACCGCCGGCCCCGGCACCATGCTCAGCGAACTGGCGTTGATCGCCGACACCAACCGGCTGACCAGCGCGTCGGCCGAAATCGACTCGGAAGTGATCCGGCTCAGCCGCAAGATGTTCCGCCGCATCCTGGAGGAATATCCGGAAGTGGCGGTGAAGCTGCACCAGCGCATCTCCGAGGAATTCCAGGACATGATCCGCCGCATCGAGGAACTGGCGCCACGGTTTTCGGGGAGGTGAGAGCGATCGTCGGTTGCAGCCAGGAACTACATTAGGCGGGAGCTTCGGCACACCTAATCCAGGTTGAACCGCGCGATAACCGGCACATGGTCCGACGGCCGCTCCCAGCCGCGCGCCGCCCGCAGGATTTCGTAGCCGGCGAAATCAGGCACCAGATTGGGCGACGACCAGACATGGTCGAGCCGCCGGCCCCGGTTCGATGCTTCCCAGTCCTGCGCGCGATAGCTCCACCAAGTGTAGAGCTTCTGGTCGAATGGCACGTTGTGCCGCATCAGGTCGACCCAATTGCCGGCGAGCCGCATCGCCTCGAAGTTTTCGGTCTCGACCGGCGTATGGCTGACCACATTGAGCAATTGCTTGTGCGACCAAACGTCGTGCTCGAGTGGCGCGATGTTGAGGTCGCCGACCAGCACCGAGGCGGACACCTCTGTATGCTCGGCGCGAATGGCGTTCATCTCGGCGACAAAGTCGAGCTTGTGCTTGAATTTCCTGTTGATTTCGGGATCGGGCTCGTCGCCGCCCGCCGGAACGTAGAAATTGTGCAGCAGGATCGTCTTGCCGCCGGCGCGCACCGACACCGACAGATGCCGGCTGTCCTCGATCTCGCAGAAGCGGCGCTTTTCGACCACCGCGATCGGCCGCCGCGCCACCGTGGCGACGCCGTGATAGCCCTTCTGGCCATGAAAGGCGATGTGCTGGTAGCCGAGCCTGCGGAATGCCTTTTCCGGGAACAGCTCGTCCGGAACCTTGGTCTCCTGCAGACACAGCACATCGGGCGCGTATTCATCGAGCAGGCGCTCGACGATCGGCATGCGCAGGCGCACGGAGTTGATGTTCCAGGTGGCGATGGAAAAAGGCATTTGGCAATCCGGACAGCGTGCAGCCAGCCAGGATCGATCGGCCCTGACAGGGAAGACGCCTTTTGAGGGAGTCGGTCCGGAAACTGCCAGCCGGGCGCCGCAAACACAAGCCGGGCTTGCTGCGAACCCTTCGGGGTCGGTCAAAGCCCCCGAACTTCGTCATCCCTGGCCGAAGCAGGCGCGCAGCGCCGTCGCGGAGACCCTGGGATCCATTCCGTGAGGTCTGTCGAACAAGACGACGGGGCAGAATGAACGCTGTAGCGACCGTTCCCACCCCGCCTGGCACCGCCTCGACGCTCTTGCGTAACGGCATGTATCCCTTGGGCTGCGGAGCACAGCTCCAGGGGTCTGCGCCGCGTCGCTTCGCTCCTTGCTCCGCCCTAGGATGGCGAAGCAAGGAGGCTAACAAGTCAGCGATCAGCGCGTCTTCGTATTCAGCTCGCGGTTCGCCGTATAGTCGATGGCAAAGGTGTCGGGCGCGAAGCTGACGCCTTCCTTGGTGTTGAAGATCATCACCGTCGTGTCCTTGCCTTGCGCGTCGGTGATCGTCCACTGGCGCAGATCATAGGTTTTCGGATCGAACATCATGGTGATGCGCGCATTGCCGAACACCGACTTGTCGGAAAGCTGGATGGTGGTGAGGTCGTCTTCTTCCTTGACGCTTTTGACGCGGTCGCCGGAGAGGTCGATCCGGTCATCGAGCAGCAGCTTCAGCGGCGTCTTCGACAACGGATAAAGGTCCGATGTGTTCATCTTCTTGTTGAGGATGACCACCGACTTGCCGTCGGAAATCACCTTGAAATTCGACGCCCCGTCATAGTTGAAGCGGATTTTGCCCGGCCGCTCGAGGAAGAATTTGCCGCCGGTCTGCTCGCCCTTGGGGCCGAACTGCACGAATTCGCCGCTCATCGATTTGACCGAGGAGAAATGGTCGGCGATCTTCTGCGCGGCGGCTGGCACGGCCGCCTGCGCCGAGGCCAGAAGCTCGAACCCGGGCACCACGTTGAAGGCGGCTGCACCGGCAGCGACAAGGCCGAGGCCGAGGAGCTGGCGGCGAGTCGGGGCAAAATCGCTGAGCTTGGAAAGATCGTTTTTCATGTCGGTCACTCTCGTGGTGATTCCTCTATCTGTCGCTGTCCTGAACCCCCAGTTGGGCTGAAGTTTGGCGGGCCGAACGCTGCTTAGTTGCTGAACGCGCCAGAGGGTTCAAAGTTGCCGTGACCTCCCCGCCATCAGAACTTGTCGTCCTCGGTCGGCACCAGGATTTCGCGTTTTCCCGCGTGGTTTGCCGGGCCGACAATGCCTTCCTTCTCCATCTTCTCGATGATCGAGGCGGCGCGGTTGTAGCCGATGCCGAGCCGGCGCTGGATGTAGCTGGTCGACGCCTTGCCGTCGCGCAGCACCACGGCCACCGCCTGGTCGTAGGGATCGTCGGAATCCTCGAAATTGCCGCCGCTACCGCCGCCGGAGCCGCCGCCTTTGCCGGATGGTTCGTCGTCATCCTCGTCGTCATCCTCGGTGATGGCGTCGAGATATTCGGGCACACCCTGTAGCTTCAGGTGCCCGACGATCTTCTCGACTTCGTCGTCGGAGACGAAGGGACCATGCACGCGCTGGATGCGGCCGCCGCCGGCCATGTAGAGCATGTCGCCCATGCCGAGCAGCTGCTCGGCGCCCTGCTCGCCTAGAATGGTGCGGCTGTCGATCTTCGACGTCACCTGGAAGGAGATGCGGGTCGGGAAGTTGGCCTTGATGGTGCCGGTGATGACGTCGACCGACGGACGCTGCGTCGCCATGATGACATGGATGCCGGCGGCACGCGCCATCTGCGCCAGGCGCTGCACCGCGCCCTCGATGTCCTTGCCGGCGACCATCATCAGGTCGGCCATTTCGTCGATGATGACGACGATATAGGGCATCGGCTCAAGATCGAGGTCCTCGGTCTCGTAGATCGCCTCGCCGGTCTGGCGGTCGAAGCCGGTCTGCACGGTGCGCGAGATTTTTTCGCCCTTTTTCTCCGCCAGCTGGACGCGTGCGTTGAAACCGTCGATGTTGCGCACGCCGACCTTGGACATCTTGCGGTAGCGGTCCTCCATCTCGCGCACGGTCCATTTCAGCGCCACCACCGCCTTCTTCGGATCGGTGACGACCGGCGTGAGCAGATGCGGGATGCCGTCATAGACGGAGAGTTCCAGCATCTTCGGATCGATCATGATCAGCCGGCATTCCTGCGGCGTCAGCCGGTAGAGCAGCGACAGGATCATGGTGTTGATGGCCACCGACTTGCCCGAGCCGGTGGTGCCGGCGACCAGCACGTGCGGCATCTTGGCGATGTCGACGATGACGGCTTCGCCGTTGATGGTCTTGCCCAGCGCCAGCGCCAGCTTTGCCTTGGTCGTCTCGAAATCGCGGCTGGCCATGATCTCGCGCAGATACACCGTCTCGCGTTTGGCGTTCGGCAGTTCGATGCCGATGGCGTTGCGGCCGGGCACCACGGCGACGCGGCAGGCGATCGCGCTCATCGAGCGGGCGATGTCGTCGGAAAGGCCGATGACCCGCGACGACTTGATGCCGGGCGCCGGTTCCAGCTCATAGAGGGTGACGACGGGACCCGGGCGCACGGCGATGATCTCGCCCTTGACGCCGAAATCCTCCAGCACGCCTTCAAGCAGCCGCGCATTCTGTTCCAGCGCGTCCTTGGAGAGACTTGGGTCTCGCGCGACGTTCTTCGGTTCGGACAGGAAATGCAGCGACGGCATTTCGAACCTGTCCGAGCCGATCAGTGAGGTCTGCGCCTCGCGCTGGACGCGCGCGCCCGGCGCCGGGCGCGGCGCCGGCGCCTCGACGCGGGTGGCGGCATCCGAACGGAACTGCTGCACCTTGGCCGTTGGCGCCGCCCGGCGCTGGGTGACGGGCTCCTCGTCGAAATCCATGTCGTCGCGGTCGAAGATGTCGTCATCGTCCGGATCGACGGATACGCTGCGGTCATTGACCATGGCGGCGAAGAATTCCGGCTCGACGCGGGCGCGGCCGTCCGGGCTCATCCGTTGCTCGGCGAATTCGGCCGATTCGACACGCTCGGCGGCGCGCCGCCAGGCGCTGGGGCGCGGCTCCATCTCCGGCTCGTATTCGTCGCGTTCCTGCCTGCGGCGCACCGCGCGGCGATGCATCCACGCGCGCAGCGACAGCCACCAATGGGTGATGGCGCCGAGCGCCAATATGCCCTCGTCGCCCTCATCCTCTTCATTGTCGAACAGAAGATCGTCCTCGCGCGCGTCCGCGGTCGCCGGCTCTTCCATCACGGCGAAGCCGTTCTTGCGCCCGATCAGCGCCGAGCCATAGGCGAACAGCCAGAGCGCCGGCCCGGCCAGCAGCACGGCGAGCACGCTGGCGATCAGCCCGGTCGGGTAGCCGCCGATCAGCATGCCGGGAATCTTGAGCACCATGTCGCCGAACACGCCGCCGAGGCCGGTGGGCAGCGGCCAGGTCTTGGGCGGAACGATGCAGCCGGCGATCGCGGCGGCAAGCAGCGCGAAGCCGAACCAGAACAAACCGCGCTTGGGCAGTCTGTCGACGCCGCGCGCCGAAAACAGCAGATACCCCCAGATGACAGCCGGAACCAGCGCGGCAACCGCGGCAAGGCCGAAGAACTGCATGGCGAGATCGGAGAAAACCGCACCGGCATAGCCCATGGCGTTGGTGACGGTGTTGTTGGTGGCGTGCGAGAAGCTTGGATCGGCAACGTTCCAGGTGGCGAGGCTGGCAACCCCGAAGGCTACAGCCGCAAACATGCCGGCGCCGACCAGCCGGCCGACCTGGCGCCGCGCGAAAGCCTGGATGCCGTGCCCCGTATCGGTCATCGCGAGCGGTGCTGAAGCCCCTGAACGCATGCTCTTCCCCGTCAGTGATTGCCTGGCCAGAGCGCATGACGCACTCCGGCAGATTCGGATGCCAGACTATCGGTGGGAAGGTTAAGGGCGCATTAACTATAAGAAGTTGAGATCATCAAACCCCGTCACTTCAGGTTGAAGCGGTAGCGGACGGAGCGTGCAACGTTGCCGTGCGACCACCAAAATGGATAGAGGCATGCAATCCATCGTCCTGCGCGTGGCAGCTCTGGCCTGGGCAGGGCTTAGTCTCCTGCTTGCTGTGCTCTGGTTTGTCGAGCTCGGGATGGTGGGCTTCCCGGATGGTCACGTGACGCCCTTTGCCAGAACGACGGGCCCACTCCTGCACGTGCTCGCCTCCGCCTGCCTGATACAGGGCCTGTATTTTCTGTGCAGGGGCCTGTTCGGCAAGGGATTTGGGCTGCTGGGTCTCGGCCTGCAAATTCTGATGGCGGCCATGCTGACGGTGGCGCCGACGTTGATTGTCCGCAATTGCCCCCATTCCCAGGCCTGCAGCAGCGCCTATGAGGCGCTGACAAACACCATGATGGACGATGGGATCGGCGGATAGACGCCGTCACCGGAAGGCATCGGGAACGCCTGCGGTCTCCGCCAAAGTGCACTTGCAAACGAAGCGATGGCGGGCACGTAGACCCGCCATCGTTTCGCTCGGCAACAAAAAGATCGGCCTCTGCCCGATCCCGCGCGATCACTTGTGACCGGCATACATCATCAGGTTGGCACAGAATTCGGCGTGAGGCTTGCTCATCGCTGCGTCCTGGCACTCCTTCATCATCTGGTCCTGCTTGTCCTTGGCCGTCGAGGCCCAGGCTGCTTTGAAATCCGCCTCGGGCTTCATGGTCTTCATGCTGGAATCGGTGAAGAACGGTGCCATGTTGTCCGGTTCATCCAGAGCACCGGCAAATGCCATGCCACCGACCATGGAAAGAGCGAGCGCTCCAAGGCAGATATTCTTGAGGTTCATGAGAAAGTTCCTCCCTGTTTTTTGCACGAGCGTCAGAACGACGATCGCCCCCACAGTTCGGAACCAATGCGGTCGATGTTTCTTCCCAAAGGTCCATCACGCGAACGTGATTGCGCGAACCGGGGTATAGCTAGAACATTTTACCAAAAAAAAGAGGCCCGGAAACAATCCGGGCCTCAAGGCGTGAGCTCCTTGCGGGAGCGTCACGACGGGATCTCTGGAGCAGCTCCGGGAAAGCCGGATTGCGGTTTTCCCTGGAATTGCGTGAGGGACAACGGGGCCGGCGGGAGGAGGATCCGCCGGCCCCATTGGCGAGGCTGGCCTTACGGCACCACTTCGCCATGCTGGGAGATGTCGAGGCCTTCGACCTCTTCCTGGGTCGTCGGACGCAGGCCGACCAGCGCCTTGACGATGTAGAGGATCACGAAGGTGGCGATCGCCGTCCACAGGATGGTGAAGACGATGCCGTAGAGCTGCTTGCCGATGGAAGCGTCTTTGCCGAGCGCATTGATCGCCGGATCGGCGAGCACGCCGGTCAGCAACGCACCGACCACGCCGCCGACGCCATGGACGCCGAAGGCATCGAGCGAGTCGTCATAGCCGAACATGTGCTTCACCTTGACCGCCGAGATGTAGCAGATCACGCCGGCGACGATGCCGACGATGAAGGCGCCGGTCGGGTTGACGAAGCCGGAAGCCGGCGTCACCGCGACGAGACCGGCGACGGCACCCGAGATGATGCCGAGCACCGAGGGCTTCTTGGCGACGATCCATTCGGCGAACATCCAGGCGAGAGCCGCCGCGGCGGTGGCGACCTGGGTGTTGAGCATGGCGGCACCGGCAAGGCCGTCGGCCGCCAGTTCCGAACCGGCGTTGAAGCCGAACCAGCCGACCCACAGCAGCGAGGCGCCGATCACCGAGTAGACCAGGTTGTGCGGCGCCATGTTGGTGGTGCCGTAGCCTTCGCGCTTACCCAGGACCAGCGCGCAGACCAGGCCCGCGACACCGGCGTTGATGTGGACGACCGTGCCGCCGGCGAAGTCGAGCACGCCGGCCGCGCCAAGGAAGCCGCCGCCCCAGACCCAATGCGCGATCGGCGCATAGACGACCAGCAGCCACAGCGCCATGAAGATCAGCAGCGCCGAGAACTTCATGCGCTCGGCGAAGGCACCGGCGATGAGGGCAGGCGTGATGATGGCAAAGGTCATCTGGAACATCGAGAAGACGAATTCAGGAATGTTCGCGACCCCCGGCAGCCACAGCGTCGAGACGGTGATGCCGTGATGGAAGAATCGCGAGAAGCCGCCGATGTAGCTGTTCATGCTGGCGGATTCATTGGTGGTGAAGGCCAGCGAATAGCCGAACATGAACCACAGCACCGTGACCAGGCAGGTGATGGCGAAGCTCTGCATGATGGTGGCGAGCACGTTCTTCTTGCGCACCATGCCGCCGTAGAACAGCGCCAGGCCCGGAATGGTCATCATCAGCACCAGGGCCGTCGAGGTCAGCATCCAGGCGGTGTTGCCGGTGTCGAGCACCGGGGTGGGCGCGGCAGCAGGCGCGGCGGCGGCAGCGGCCGGAGCGGCTTCCTGCGCAAAGGCGGCGACGCTGCCCAATGCTGCCAGGGCAAGCGAGCCCAGAAGGGCCGCCCGTCCCGTCGTCTTCAAGGTGGAAGAAATATTCATTGAACTCTCCATTGGAATACGTGTTCGCCGCTCAGAGCGCGTCGGTGTCTGTTTCGCCGGTGCGGATGCGCACCGCCTGATCGATGCCGAAAACGAAAATCTTGCCGTCGCCGATCTGGCCGGTCTTGGCCGCGGCAGTGATGGCTTCGACGGCCTTGTCGACCATGTCCGCACTGACAGCGACCTCGATCTTGATCTTCGGCAGGAAACTGACCGCGTATTCCGCTCCGCGATAGATTTCCGTATGTCCCTTCTGACGCCCGTAGCCTTTGACTTCGGTGACGGTCAGGCCCTGGATGCCGACGGCGGTAAGCGCTTCGCGTACCTCGTCCAGCTTGAACGGCTTGATGATTGCCATCACGATTTTCATAAGGTTTCACCCTTTGCTGTTGCGGTCCCCCGCGTTTGCACGACTTCACCGATCCCAAAGAGCCGGAGAGTGCCCACAAGGATTCAAGCTCCGTGCCAAGTGCCGAAGCAGGGTGTTAACCTGTTGTAAACAAAGGGAATGAGGTGATTGGAGGCAGCAGGTGCCAATGCCCGCGGCACATCACATGCTCAAAAAATATGCAATTTTTGGAAATTGCCTAATTTGCCGGCTTTGAGCATGATCCCGAAAAGCCGAGCCGGGTTTTCTCGGACAAACGGTTTTCGTTTGTCCGGTGATCCTGCTCAAACAAGACTCGCAATGCTCAACGCTTGAGCCGGATCAACCCTTCCTGGGCCATCGAGGCGATCAGCGTGCCGTCGCGCGCATAGAGCGTGCCGCGGCTGAAGCCGCGCGATCCCGAACTCGACGGGCTGTCCTGGGCATAGAGCAGCCAGCCGTCGAGCGGATGCGGCCGGTGGAACCACATCGAATGGTCGAGACTCGCCGCCTGGATGTCGGGATCGAACAGGCCGCGCCCATGCGCGAAGGTCGAGGTGTCCAGCAGCGTCATGTCGGAGAGATAGGCCAGCAGCACCGATTGCAGCGCGCGGTCGTCGGGAACCGGGCCGGCAAGGCGGATCCAGACATTCTGCCGGGGCGGCAGCTTGTCGCGGCTTTCATAGTGCTGGAGATTGACCGGCCTGAGCTCCAGCGGCCGCTCGCGCGCCCAGAAGCGGCGCACCGCCTCCGGCACGCGTTCGGCTCTTTCGAGCAGCTGGCGCTGCGTCAGCAGCCCTTCCGGCGGCGGCACGTCGTCGGGCAGCGCGAACTGGTGCTCCAGCCCCTTCTCGTCGACCTGGAACGAGGCTTCCAGCGAAAAGATCGCCTGTCCGTGCTGGATCGCCAGCACGCGTCGGGTGGTGAAGGAGCCGCCGTCGCGGATGCGGTCGACCTCGTAGACGATCGGCACCCTGATGTCGCCCGGCCGCATGAAATAGCCGTGCAGCGAATGCACGAAGCGGTCCGGTTCCACCGTCCGCTGCGCCGCAACCAGCGCCTGGGCGATGGTCTGGCCGCCGAACACGCGCTGCCACTCCACCTGGGGGCTGCGACCACGATACAGATTGTGTTCCAGCCTCTCGAGGTCGAGAATGCTCAGAAGCTCGTCGATCGCCGCCGTCATGTTTTGTGACCTCGCCGCAAAATTGCTATGGCGGTTTCCGACAGGAAGAACGAGCCGTCAAGGGCGCGGGCCAGGGCCGGCGCGCAAGGAGCCAAGGCAATGGAACGCAAGGCGGACGCCAAGACCAGATCCGGGCTCGATGTTCTCGTCGCCGGCGCGGGCTATGTCGGCCTGGCCACCGCCGTCTCGCTGAAGCAGGCGCGACCGCATCTGGCCGTGGCGCTGGTCGATGCCGCGCCCGCCGGCGCCTGGCAAAGGGACGGCCGCGCCTCGGCCATTGCCGCTGCCGCCTGCCGCATGCTCGACCAGCTCGGCGTCTGGGCCGAGATCGCGCCGCAGGCGCAGGCGATCACCGAGATGATCATCACCGATTCGCGCAGCGCCGATCCGGTGCGCCCGGTGTTCCTGACCTTTGGCGGCGAAGTGGCGCCGGGCGAGCCCTTCGCGCATATGGTCGCCAACAAGTCGCTGAACGGCGCCTTGCGCGCCAGGGCCGAAACGCTCGGCATCGACATCATCGAAGGTGTCGCCGTGCAGGGTTTCGAGACCAATGGCGCCGGCATCACCGTGCATCTGGCCGACGGCGCCGCGCTGACCGCACGGTTGCTGGTCGCCGCCGACGGCGTCAATTCGAAGCTGCGCGACATGGCCGGCATCAAGACGGTGAAGTGGGACTATGGCCAGTCCGGCATCGTCTGCACCGTGGCGCATGAACGCCCGCACAATGGCCGTGCCGAAGAGCACTTCTTGCCGGCCGGCCCCTTCGCCACGCTGCCGCTGAAACCCGACGAAGACGGCACCAACCGCTCGTCGATCGTCTGGGTCGAACGCGCGCAAGATGCCAAAGCGCTGGTGGAAGGCGACGATCTCGTCTTCGAGCATGAGCTCGAACAGCGTTTCGGCCTGAAGCTCGGCGAGATCCGCGTCGCCGACAAGCCGCGCGCCTGGCCGCTCGGCCTCACCATCGCGCGCGCCTTCGTCGCTCCGCGCGTGGCCCTTGCCGGCGACGCCGCCCACGGTATCCATCCGATCGCCGGCCAGGGCCTCAATCTCGGCTTCAAGGATGTGGCAGCGCTTGCCGAGGTAATCGTCGAGGCCGACCGGCTCGGCCAGGACATCGGCGCGCTCGACGTGCTCGAACGCTACCAGCAATGGCGCCGTTTCGACACGGTGCAGATGGGCGTCACGACGGATGTGCTGAACCGGCTGTTTTCCAACGACATCACCCCGCTGCGCACCGTCCGCGACATCGGCCTCGGCCTCGTCGAGCGCATGCCGCGCCTGAAGGAGTTTTTCATCCGGCAGGCGTCGGGATTATCCGCGGACACGCCGCGGCTGCTGAAAGGCGAGGCGATCTAGCCTTTCCTATAGTCAGGCCCAAAACGCGTGGGCAGGCCGTCGGCGAGTTTCAACCAGGGGAGCTTCTCCTCAAAAGCGACATGCAGCGTTGGTGCAAATTTTTCCGGCTCCTCCATCGCCGCGGCAAAGAAATGCATGACGCCGGACATGTTCTTTGAGCGGAAAGACAGTGGCGAGCCACAGTGATCGCAAAATGTTCTTTCCACACCGGGAGAAGAATTGAATACCTTCGGTGGCTTGCCCAGCCATCGCCATTGGTCGTCCAAGACGCCAATATAGGTGGTCATCGGCGCAGAACATTGCCGCCGACAACTTTCACAATGACAGCTCACGCATGCTTGTGCCGGACCATCGACCTCGAAAGCAATGGCGCCACATAAACAATGACCACGCATACGAATTCTCCTTGAGCCAATCGACGGACCGATAAATTATGCCGGTCGTAGCGAGGGGGCCGCCATGAAATGCGCAGAGCGGGAACCCAATTCCGAAATTCGAAGCAAGCGATTGTGTTCGCGTGCGCGAGGCGTTGCCCCCAGGCTGCATTCACTACGCCCTGGCTGCACAGCCTAGTTCACTTCAAAACCCAGCTTCTGCCGCAGCCGCAGCATGCGCTGGTCGGCGATCTCGAGGCGCTTCTCGCCGCCCTGGGCGGCGCGGTTGACCATCTGCAGCAGATCGTTGCGCTCGGCGACGTCGAGACGCTCGCGCAGGAACGGCGCCAGCTTGTCGATGACGACGGTGGTGTCGTCGATCTGTGAGGCCGCCCATTTGGCGTAGATCACCGCCTCGTCGGTCTTCTTCTTGTCGGCGATCTCGGAGATCACCGCCCGGATGACGGCCTCGCGCTGCGGCAGGATGGGCCCATTCTCGGAGACGATCGATGCAATCAGCGTCGCTGCGGCCACCACCGGATCGTCGATCGCCGTCAGCGGCGACAGGGCCGCCTGCTTGCGCAGCTTCTTGCGCCTGATATTGCCTTGCACGCGCCCGACGACATCGGCGACCTCGCGCGCGGCATCGTTCATGGCCTTCATCCGGTACCACCAGAACGCAGCCGCACCCAGCACGCCAAGGACAGCAATCAGGAAAGGCATGTCGAAATCCCCCGGAAATCCGAGGGACGATAGGAGAACTGACGCGCTGCTTCAACACGCGCGGGTTGCTTGCGGCGAAGAAAATTCAATTTGCGGCTGGTGAAGCTTAGGCGAATAACAAGCCTGGCCCACGGGCCTTGCCGTCGAAGCCGGACGCCAGCTATGACCCCGGCACGTTGTAGATCGCGCGCACCTCGATGGTGCCGATCTCGGCCAGCGGGATCTCGCCGGCGATTTCCAGCGCCTCGTCGAGATCCTTCGCCTCGATCATGACGAAACCGAGCAACTGCTCCTTGGTCTCGGCGAACGGGCCGTCGGTGACCAGCCGCTTGCCCTGGCGCCTGCGAACGGTTTTCGAGGTTTTCACCGGTTGCAGCGCTTGCGCGATGATCAGCATCCCGCGTTGGTCCAATGACCGGTCATGGGCCAGCGAATCGGCGTCGAGCTTGGCCAACCGCTCTGTCGTCATGGCGTGGAGATCCTTTTCCTCACCGTAAACCAGGCAAACATATTGCATGTCCATCTCCCTTATCGCGACGAATCATAGGATGAGGCGATCAGGCTGTCAGCCGGGCCTTTGGCCGCCGCATGATCGAGAAAGCACACCCCGACTCCGATGATGGCGACCGCCGCCAGCAGCCGGCCGAAGCCGGGCGCCGGCGGATCCAGCCAGAAGTCTTCCTGTCGCTCAGGCGCGTGGCCCGGGCTCTTCCACAGTGCGAAAAACAGATTGTCCATGTGAACCTCCATCAGGCCACAAATCCCATGGCCGCCCACAGGACGGCCGGGTCGTATGGAAGTCGACATTTTTGCGCGGATATTTTTTCCAGGCTGCCCCAATATTTTTTCCGAATGCAAATGCGCCGTCATCGTGCGTGGTCCAAACAGCGCGGTGGTGTTCGCGCCCACCCGCGCTATAGTTGAGCGGACGCGGGGGCTCACCCGGGCCAAGTTCACGACAACCCCCGAGTTCACGACAACCAAGGAGGACTTCATGGACCGCACCGCAACCGCCGTCTGGAAAGGCAATCTGAAAGAAGGCAAGGGCACGCTCGACAGCCAGAGCGGGACGCTCAAGGGCACACCCTATTCGTTCAAGGCGCGCTTCGAGGATGAAAGCGGCAAATCCGGCACCAACCCGGAAGAGCTGATCGCGGCCGCGCATGCTGGCTGCTACGCCATGCAGCTTTCGCACTTCCTGGCCGAGAACGGCACGCCCGCCGCCGAACTCGACGCCAAGGCGGTGGTGACGCTGGTTCCAGGCACCGGCATCACCGGCAGCGCGATCACGCTGGTCGGCAAGGTGCCCGGCATCGATGCGGCGAAATTCAAGGAATTGGCCGAGAAGGCCAAGGCCGAATGCCCGGTCTCCAAGGCGCTTGGCGCGATCAAGGTCTCGCTCGACGCCAGGCTTGGCTGAGAAAACGGACAAGCGCCGAGGTCGGAGCTGCCAATCTCCCCCCTTGAGGGGAGATGTGCGGCAGGACAGAGGGGGGCGCTGTTCCGCCAACATCCATAATGATTGCCAGTTGCCTAAGCGCCCAGCGCGTCAAGCCGGGCGCGCAATGCGGCGACTTCCTGTTCCAGTGCTTCCAGCCTCGCTTCCAGGTCGGAGTGAGGCATGGCCGGCGCACTGCGTTGCGCCGATAAAGCCGCAACGTCCACCGGGCCGGCGAGAAGATGCACGTAGCGGTCCTCGCGCTGGCCTGGCCCGCGCGGGATTTCCTGCACCAGCGGCGGCCGGCGGCCGATCAGCATGTCGAGTTCACCGCGCAGATCTTCGATGGATGAAAACCGCGCCATGCGCTCGGCTCGAGCCAACAGTTCATGCGCCGTCTGCGCCCCGCGCAGCAGGAGCAGGCCGATCAAGGCGGTCTGCGGCGTGGTCAGCGAGAAGCGTTGCGCCATCTGATGCTCGTAGCGCTCGACGCGCGAGCCGAACATCTGTCGCACCAGCCCCTTCTGCTCGAGCAGCTTCAGCGCCCGGTGCACCTCCGTCTGTTCCAGCGCCATGACCGGGTCGCGCGCCGTCTTCTGGTTGGCGGCGGCAAGGGCCGCGTTGAGCGTCAGCGGATAGACATCAGGCGTCAGCTCCTTCTTCTCGATCAGGCAGCCGAGCACGCGCGCTTCGATGGGGGAGAGGATGGGAAGGTCTTCGCTCATGGATTTCTATACCCAAAGCTTCCGATACCACGACCGTTCGCGAAACGTCGTCCATTTTCGACCGACAGATGCGCTACGAAGCGTCACACTTTTCAGTCCTTTTCCCGCATCAAGGCGCTGGCGTCGGACACATGGTAGCGGCGCAGTGAGCGAGAACTGCGAGCTGAAGCTCATTGCGCTCGACGCGCGAGCCAAACATCTGCCGCACCGCAGGTTCTACCTCCGATCAGCGAGGTATCTACGAAGCGTCACACCCACCAGTCCCTGCTCTCGCATCTCTTCGAAATATTTGGCTGAACCCTCTTTTACATTCAGCGCAGCGCGCGATTTTTTCACTGGAACCACGCGAGAGTCATAGACCTCAAGGGTCGAATCCAAAACATTCACGACCTTACTCTCGGATTTTCCGTCTGGGCCGTTAAAGAAGAACGTCTCAAATTCTCGGATACCCAGTTCCCGCGTGAGATCACCTTGGTCGGCACTCCCATTGGGCCTGGAACGAACAATGCCAGCAATAACTTTTAGGCCCATATCCAAGACGTCTTGGAGATCGGCGTCGACTGCCTTTCCGTGTTTAGACCTCAATTCCCTGACAGCATTTGGAGTAGAGTATGTGCCTTTTGCCACTAGTTCCTTCGTAATTTTATACAAAGCGGTTTTTACGTTGCCTGCTCGAACCCTGCGCACCATTGATCTCTCCAATTGTCAGAGTTTCATCGACTCAATTGGCTGAACTAGGATGTAGCTTGCCTGATTCTTGGGGGAAGGCGAGTCGATTGATGCGTGACCGCAGATTTCGTTACCTGTATCCAAAGGTATTCATTGCTTCGGAGCAAGTGACTTGAAACCGCACGGCGGCTATCCCATATTCCCGCCGGTCGTGCGAACACGATCAACCCGCAAGGGTTACGCAGTGGTAGCCTCAGTTGGATAGAGCGCTCGCCTGCTAAGCGAGAGGACGCGGGTTCGAGCCCCGCCCACTCTCTGCGTGTCTAACAGTCGCATTCCAGTAAATAGGTGACTGCCAAAAATAGAGGGTGCGGTTCCCGGCCGCCTCGACGGCTTCCGGTGCGATAGCCATCGACCGCATCCGGCAGCTAAACCCGCCGCTCCACCATCATCTTCTTGATCTCCGCGATCGCCTTGGCCGGGTTGAGACCCTTGGGGCAGGTCTGCGCGCAGTTCATGATGGTGTGGCAGCGATAAAGCCGGAACGGGTCCTCGAGATTGTCGAGCCGCTCGCCCTTGGCTTCGTCGCGGCTGTCGATCAGCCAGCGATAGGCCTGCAAGAGGGTTGCCGGGCCGAGATAGCGGTCGCCGTTCCACCAGTAGCTCGGGCACGAGGTCGAGCAGCAGGCGCACAATATGCACTCGTAGAGCCCGTCGAGCTTCTCGCGGTCCTCATGGCTCTGCAGCCATTCCTTGGCCGGCTGCGGCGACACCGTCTTCAGCCACGGCTCGATCGAGGCGTGCTGGGCGTAGAAATTGGTGAGGTCGGGCACCAGGTCCTTCACCACCTGCATGTGTGGCAGCGGATAGACCTTTACCGCACCGGAAATGTCGTCGCAGCCCTTGGTGCAGGCCAGTGTGTTGGAGCCGTCGATGTTCATGGCGCAGGAGCCGCAAATGCCTTCGCGGCAGGAGCGGCGCAAGGTCAGCGTCGGGTCGATCTTGTTCTTGATCCACAGCAGCGCGTCGAGCACCATCGGTCCGCAATCGTCCATGTCGACAAAATAGGTGTCGATGCGCGGGTTCTCGTCATCGTCCGGCGACCAGCGGTAGATGCGGTATTCCCGCAGATTGGTGGCGCCTTCCGGCTTCGGCCAGGTCTTGCCCTGCTGGATCTTCGAATTCTTGGGGAGCGTCAGTTCGACCATTACCTCAGGTCCTTTCGGATGACGAGCTTCAGCCCGGACCAGATTTCATTCACGGCAGCGACCTTGACGTCGACAAGGTCGCGCTTCAGCGCTTCAGTGCGCACGATACCCTCGGTGACGTCGGTCGGCACTTTCGATGCCTTCTTCGGCCACGACACCCAGACCATGCCGTCACGCTTGATCGCCGCCTCGACGTCGCCAAGGCGATCCTCGATCTCGGCGCGTTGTTTGGTGAAGGCGTGGACGGCATCGTATCTTTGATGGCTACCCGAAATGTCGGACCATTCGGCCAGCCGATCGACCTCTGCGAAATCGACGGCGCCGGCCAGTTCGTCGAGCTCCGGCGGCAGCGCGATGAAGGCGGCGGTCATACCGTCCTTCAGGCCGAGCTTGGCCGGAAGGGGCTTGCCGGAATATCCCGTGGCCGCCAGCGCCATTGTCAGTACACCCTGGCCTTGGGCGCGATCTTGGCGAGGCTGATGCCGCCGTCCTTTTCGGCCAGCAGCGGCTCGGTGTGCACCGGCCGGTAGCTGAGCGTCACCTTGCCGTCTTCGCTCACCCTGGCCAGCGTGTGCTTGCGCCAGGCGGCATCGTCGCGCGCGGAAAAGTCCTCACGCGCATGCGCGCCGCGGCTCTCCTTGCGCGCCTCGGCACCGTAGACGGTGGTGATGGCGTTGGCCATCAGGTTTTCCAGTTCCAGCGTCTCGACCAGATCCGAATTCCAGATCATCGAGCGGTCGAACACTTTGATGTCCTTGAGCTCGCCCCAGATTTGCGAAATGCGCTTGCAGCCGTTTTCGAGCGATTCCTGCGTGCGGAACACGGCGGCGTCTTCCTGCATCGCCTTCTGCATCTTTTCACGCAAGCTTGCCGTCGGCGTCGAGCCATTGGCGTGGCGCAGCCGGTCGAAGCGATCCATGATCTTTTCGACCGAGGCCTCGTTGGGGGCGGGGATCGCCGACTTGCGGTCGATGACCTGGCCGGCCCGGATCGCCGCCGCGCGGCCGAACACCACCAGGTCGATCAGCGAGTTCGAGCCCAGCCGGTTGGCGCCGTGGACAGAGGCACAGCCGGCCTCGCCGACCGCCATCAGGCCCGGCGACACTTTGTCCGGGCTCCTCGCCGTCGGGTTGAGCACCTCGCCCCAGTAATTGGTCGGCACGCCGCCCATATTGTAGTGCACCGTCGGCAGCACCGGGATCGGCTCCTTGGTCAGGTCGACGCCGGCAAAGATTTTTGCCGATTCCGAAATGCCGGGCAGCCGCTCATGCAGCACGGCTGGGTCGAGATGGTCGAGATGCAGGAAGATGTGGTCCTTCTTCGGGCCGACGCCGCGGCCTTCGCGGATCTCCAGCGTCATGCAGCGCGAGACGACGTCGCGCGAGGCAAGGTCCTTTGCCGACGGCGCGTAGCGCTCCATGAAGCGCTCGCCTTCGGAATTGACGAGATAGCCGCCCTCGCCGCGCGCGCCTTCGGTGATCAGGCAGCCGGCGCCATAGATGCCGGTTGGGTGGAACTGCACGAACTCCATGTCCTGCAGCGGAAAGCCGGCGCGAGCCGCCATGCCGCCGCCGTCACCGGTGCAGGTGTGCGCCGAGGTGGCGGAGAAATAGGCCCGGCCGTAACCGCCGGTGGCCAGCACCACCATCTTGGCCGAGAAGCGGTGGATGGTGCCGTCGTCGAGGTTCCAGGCGACGACACCGGTGCAGGTGCCGTCCGGCTCCATGATCAGGTCGAGCGCGAAATACTCGATGAAGAACTGCGCGTTGTTCTTCAGCGACTGGCCGTAGAGCGTGTGCAGCATGGCGTGGCCGGTGCGGTCGGCGGCGGCGCAGGTGCGCTGCACCGGCGGGCCTTCGCCGAAATTCATCATCATGCCACCGAACGGCCGCTGATAGATCTTGCCTTCTTCGGTGCGCGAGAACGGCACGCCGTAATGTTCGAGTTCGTAGACGGCGGCAGGCGCCTGCTGGACCATGTACTCCTGCGCGTCGATGTCGCCCAGCCAATCCGAACCCTTGACGGTGTCGAAGAGATGCCATTGCCAATTGTCGGGGCCCATATTGGACAGCGAAGCGGCAATGCCGCCTTGCGCGGCCACCGTGTGCGAGCGCGTCGGGAACACCTTGGTGATGCAGGCGGTGCGCAGGCCCTGTTCGGCCATGCCGAGCGTGGCGCGCAGGCCCGCCCCCCCGGCGCCGACCACCACCACGTCGAATTTGTGGTCGACAAAATTATAGCCTGCCATTTTGGCTGATTTCGCGTCCTTGGCCAACTCAGCCTCCGAATGCCAGCTTGAGCAGGGCGAAGATCGAGGCGACGCCGACCGCTACGGTGAAAAATGTGTTGAGCGCGATCGTCGCCAGCTTCAGGCCTTCGCTGGTGATGTAGTCCTCGATGATCACCTGCATGCCGAGGCGCATATGGATGAGCCCGGAAATGAGCACCAGGGCCAGTACCAGCGCCACGAACGGATTGGCGAGCGCCGCGCGCACTTCCGCATAGCCGGCGCCGTTGAGCGCGATCAGGAACCCGACGAAGAACAGCATCAGCGGGATGTTGGCGATGGCCGTCAGCCGCTGGCGCCAGAAATGGCCGGTGCCTTCGCGGGCGGAGCCGAGGCCGCGGACTTTCGCCAGCGGCGTGCGCATGTCGGTATTGCTCTTGCCGCTCATGATCAGGCTCCTCGCGCCATGTAGCCGGCGATCCAGATCAGCAGGGTGAGCAGGACCGAGCCGACAAGTGTCGCCCAGGCGATCTTCGAGGCCGTATGCTTTTCCAGCCCGGCGCCCGTATCCCAGACCAGGTGGCGCACGCCGCCCAGCATGTGATGCATCAGCGCCCAGGTGTAGCCGAACAGGATGAGCCGGCCGAGCCAGGTGCCGAAGGCCCAGTTGACCCAGTCGAAGACGCCTTGAGAGCTCGCCGCCGCCATCAGCCAGACCGAGACCAGCAGCGTGCCGAAATAAAGCGCCCCGCCGGTGATGCGATGGATGATCGACATCGTCATGGTGACCGGCGGCCGGTAGATCGTCAGGTGCGGCGAAAGCGGCCGTTCACGTCTGGCGAATTCGCGGGTGGCTGGTGATTTGCTCATGGCTCCCCCAGGTTCGGCGTCTTCATGCATGTCGCCCAAAAGTGACCTCGGTTTTGCGAGGACGGCATGCACAGAACAACAATCCAAAGCGCGTCGCATGAATCCGTTTCGGCGCGACGCGCTTAGCCTCAGATGGAAATGCGGCATTGCCGCTTCCGGTTGCGACTTCGGACAGGCGGTTTCTAATGCTCTTTTTGCACCGCGTCAAAGCCAGAAAATCGTTTTGGAAAAGTCATTTAGTCTGACAAAAAGGCAGGCTCGGGCTTCAATCGATTAGGGGTGGAGGACCCAAGGCCGGCTCGATATCGCTGCAGTGCAGCATAAGCGACTTCTTGGCCGTGCGGCCTAGCGCTTGCAGGTCTGCGGTGTCGAGCCCCTCTTCATCACCAGCGCCTCACGCCCGTCGATCACGATTGCGTTATGCGTGGCGGCTTCCTGGTAGCGGCTGGACTGGTTGGCGGGCGACGCCGCAAACTCTTCGGTCGCGCCATTCGGCTCGATCACACGCAACGACGAGCCGAGGTTTTGGATGGTGATCGCGCTGCCATTGCCGCATCCATAGGTTGCCGTACCCACTGTGGATCGCGGCGCGGTGAGGTCGGTGGTGATCTTGGTTGCCGGTGCAGGAGGCGCCGATGCCGGGGGCGTCGCGGCTGCGATGGACTGCCGAGCCGGCGCAGGCGGGACGACATTGGCCGCCTTCGGCGCGCCATCCTGCGGCACACAGGCCGCAACGACGGCAAGCAACGGGAAAACGGACACCCGAACCGTCCGGCGTAATCCCATATGCTGTCCTCCCGCGCGGCAGACTAGCCACGATGTTGCGCCCAGATCAAGGTTGCCCCGAGGCTGCCTTTAAGTCCATTCGATGCCGGCCGCGATGGTGCCGCCAAGCATGGCCGAATGATGGCTATCGGGTTTTCACTCCAGTCGGGAATTAACCATGTTTGACGAGACATCGCCGCGCAACGCGCCGGCCTCTTAACAAAGGTTAAGAAAAGGTTAATTTCTGATTCGAGGAGCCATGCATGTCGCCCAAAAGTGCGTCAGCGGTTTTGGGGCAACGACATGCATCCAGACAAGTAACCAAAAAGCGCGTCTCGACGCGCTTTGGCCTCTAACCATCGGGAAGACCATGCGTTCGAACTCAAGCAGATCACGCCTCTCGGCGCTTATCGTGGCCGTCTCGCTCGCCGGCCTGGCGACGCCCACGCTGGCCAATGGACGCCACCAGGATCGCGTCTACGCCGATTCCTTCGGCAATCTCGTCATCGACAGCGCGGCCGGCTACAAGCGCATCATCGTCGGCCAAGGCAAGCTGGCCAAGAAGCTGGCCGACTACACCAGCGCCGGCCAGCCGAAGGTGATCTACCAGAACGAATCCGACGAGATTTCAGGCTATGGCGATTGCTACCGGCCGCCGGTCTTCGTCAAAGGCCGCAGCTATATGTACGGGCTTTCCGACGGCGAGATGCCGGAACTCAGCCCCTGCCGCTAGTACAATTCGCCGTTTCACGGAAACGGCGAAGAGATGGATCAGGATGACGTTTCGACCAAAGTCATGCTGATCTGGAATTGATGACGATTGCGCTGGACGACCACTCGCCTCCCGGCCCGGCCGAGACACGGACGCAGTCACGCCCGGCATTCTTTGCCAGGTAGAGCGCCTCGTCGGCGCGCCGCATGAGATCGGCGGTGGTTTCACCGGGATGAAGTTCGGCAACCCCGAAACTCGCCGTGCAGCGATTGTTCGCCGGCAGCCCGTCGATGGGCAGCGCGCCGAATGCGCTGCGCGTGCCCTCGGCGAACAGCCGGGCGGCGGCCAGATTGGTTCCGGGCAGCATGATGGCGAATTCCTCGCCGCCGATGCGGCCCGCGACATGGTGCCCGGCGGCGGCTTCGCGCAGGAAACCGGCAAAGGTCTCGATCACCCGGTCGCCGGAGGCATGGCCGAAATTGTCGTTGATGCTCTTGAAATGATCGAGATCGGCGATGACCAGCGCGACCGGCACGCCTTGCCGCATGGCGCCAAGCACGGCCTGCTCGGCCTGGCGCGTGAAGGCACCGCGATTGAGCAGTCTGGACAGCGTATCTGTCTCCGATCTCGACGTCACTTCGGCCAACACATCGCGGACAAGGATGGCCAGCGTCAGCAGCGCCATGGCCAGGGCAAAGACGGTGCCGAGCGATTGCGACACCAGCGCGTAGCTGCTTTGCAGATAGGCCTGCGGATTGGCGCCCCAGCCGCCGAGCGCATGCGCGATGAACGGCTTTGAGGCGAACTGCACGCCGCTGGCTGCGAGCACCGCCATCAGGATACGATCGAGCCGGCCACGCCTTTGCCTGGACGACCAGACGATGGCCAATCCGACGAATTGCATGACGGCATAGGGGAGCTGGTAGGCCATCATGCGCACCAGCGACTGGCGCGGCAGGTCTTGCACGAAATAGACGACGATGGTGGCGGCGACCAGGAAGAACAGCATCGGCGACCATGGCGGCGCGACGCCGTATTTGCGGGCCAGTCCGACGTTGAAGGCTATTGTTGCGCCCAGGAAAACCGCGAAGGCGGTGACCACCGGCAGCCGGGCATCGGTGAAGGCGGGAATGCTGAATTCGATCGCCGAATAGACCATGCCCAGGACATAGCCAGAAGCAAACCAGCGCGCCGGGGCGCGGCCGACATCATGAAACGCCACCGCCATGAAGGATGCCGCCAGCAGGCCGGCAACCGACAGATTGATCAACAAGATGAAGTTCGCGCCGCTCATCTCTTTCGCACCCCGTGTCTCACCTAAACACCTACGGGCGAAAAAGACGTTAACGTGAGGCGGGATACACGGCTTCAGCCGGCCTTGGACGGCTCCGGCACGAACAACGTTTCGGGCCGTTCGTACGACAGGCGCACGCTGTCGCGGCCATTTTTCTTGGCCTTGTAAAGCGCCTCGTCGGCACGCCGCATCAACGGCTCCAGCGCTTCCTCGCCGCTGCGGGCCGCCACGCCGAAACTGGCGGTGACCTTGGTGCCGGCGGGAAGCCCGTCGACGCCGCCTGCCGAGTAGAGCGTGCGCACAGCCTCGGCGAACAGGCGCGCGGCGGCGAGATCGCTGAGCGGCAGGAGCACAGCGAACTCCTCGCCGCCGATGCGTCCGGCAGCGCCGCGCGCGCCGGTGGCCGACCGGAGCTTGGCGGCGAAATCAGCGATCACCCGGTCGCCGGCGGCATGCCCGTGCACATCGTTGAGCGCCTTGAAATGATCGAGGTCGGCCAGCACCAGCGCCACCGGGAACCTGGCCATCGCGCAGTGTCGCAGGAGCTGGGCCGCGCGCTCCTCGAAGCCGCGCCGGTTGAGCAGGCCCGAAAGCGGATCGGTGTGCGTCTCGGCCTTCAGGGCCTTCATGACGTCGAGCGCCGCGGCGGTGAACAGGCAGAGCGCGATCAGCAGCGACAGCAGCGCATGCGACAGCAGCGCCGTCGTCCAGTAGGACGAGCTGTAGAATCCATCATAGCTGGTGAACGGCCCGTGCGCGATGACGACGACGAGGGTTCGCACGAAGAAGTTGAGGCCCGACAGCAGCGACAGCACGAACAGGATCTTCTCGGTCGGGCCATTGTTGCGCACCGGGCGCAATTCGGCGGCCACCAGAAGGCTGAGACCGCCGAAGGCGAAATTCATCGCCAGGATACGCCAAGTGAGATCCGGCGCGACAAAGAGGAACCAGCAGAACGAGGCCAGACCGCCACCGGTCAGCACGCCGATCGCCACATAGGGCACCTTGCGGCCATAACGGGCGACGATTGCGCCCGACAGGCAGCAGCCGGCGATGGCGAAGCAGATGTTGGACACCAGCTTGGTCAGCACCATGCCGATGGGCAAGGTGAAATACTGGAACAGAAAGCCGGGCGCCGAAACACAATAGCTGAGCGCCAGCACGGCCAGATAGGGCCGGTGACGCTGATAGGCCCATAGCACGAAGAAGGCCGCGCCGAGGGCCAGCGCGATCGTCGGATTGAGCAGCGCTATGAACAGGCCGGTGTCCAAAGGACGGTGACTTCCCCTCGCTTTACGTCAGGGAAGACCTTAGCGCGCAAGCCCAAACAAGCGGTTAAGCCCGAACGCATATGCGGACCGCGCGAATGAAAAAGACCCCGGAACCGCAATGCGGTCCGGGGTCCGGCAATCATCGGAACGTGTGGACCGGAGGTTATTTCCAGTCGCGGATGTCGACGAAGTGGCCGGCGATCGCCGCCGCCGCCGCCATGGCCGGCGACACCAGATGGGTGCGGCCCTTGAAGCCTTGCCTTCCCTCGAAATTGCGGTTCGAGGTCGAGGCGCAGCGTTCATGCGGCTTCAGCCGGTCGTCGTTCATGGCAAGGCACATCGAGCAACCCGGTTCGCGCCAGTCGAAGCCGGCGGCGAGGAAGATCTTGTCGAGACCCTCGGCTTCCGCCTGTTCCTTGACCAGGCCGGAGCCCGGCACGATCATGGCGTTGACGCGCGGATTGACGGTCTTGCCCTCGATTACCTTGGCGGCGGCGCGAAGATCCTCGATGCGGCCATTGGTGCAGGAACCGATGAAGACACGGTCGAGCGCGATGTCGGTGATCTTGGTGCCCGGCGTCAGGCCCATATAGTCCAGCGCCCGCTGCTTGGAGGTGCGCTTGTTCTCGTCGGCGATATCGTCCGGGTTCGGCACGATGCCTTGCACGGAGACGACATCCTCGGGCGACGAGCCCCAGGAAACGATCGGCGGCAGCTTGGCCGCGTCGAGCACGATCACCTTGTCGAAATGCGCGCCTTCGTCCGACTGCAGCGTCTTCCAATAGGCGAGCGCGGCGTCCCAGGCCGCGCCCTTCGGCGCGCGCGGCTTGTCCTTGACATAGGCGAAGGTGGTCTCGTCGGCGGCGATCAGGCCGGCGCGCGCGCCGCCCTCGATCGACATGTTGCAGATCGTCATGCGGCCTTCCATCGACAGCGAGCGGATCGCCTCGCCGGCATATTCGATGACATAGCCGGTGCCGCCAGCGGTGCCGATCTCGCCGATGATGGCGAGGATGATGTCCTTGGCGGTGACGCCTTCCGGCAGCTGGCCGTCGACGCGCACCAGCATGTTCTTGGCCTTGCGCTGGATCAGCGTCTGCGTCGCCAGCACATGCTCGACTTCCGACGTGCCGATGCCGTGCGCCAGCGCGCCGAACGCGCCATGCGTCGAAGTGTGGCTGTCGCCGCACACGATCGTCATGCCGGGCAGCGTAAAGCCCTGCTCGGGACCGATGATGTGGACGATGCCCTGGCGGATATCGTTCTCGGAATAATATTCGACGCCGAAGTCCTTGGCGTTCTTGGCCAGCGCCTCGACCTGGATGCGGCTTTCCTCGTTCTTGATGCCGAACTTGCGCTCGGGCGAGGTTGAGACATTGTGATCGACGACTGCCAGCGTCTTTTCCGGATGGCGGACCTTGCGGCCGCTCAGGCGCAGGCCTTCGAAGGCCTGCGGGCTGGTCACTTCATGGACGAGGTGGCGGTCGATATAGAGCAGG
Organism: Mesorhizobium sp. WSM4308; assembly: GCF_002294905.1. Taxonomy (NCBI): domain Bacteria; kingdom Pseudomonadati; phylum Pseudomonadota; class Alphaproteobacteria; order Hyphomicrobiales; family Phyllobacteriaceae; genus Mesorhizobium; species Mesorhizobium sp. WSM4308. The sequence continues at coordinate 101,888 of NZ_NSFW01000015.1, forward strand.
CAGGTGCCGTCGTCCTGGCGGTCGACGACGTGGTCGTCGAAAATCTTGTCGTAGAGGGTGCGCGGTGCGCTCATGTGCGTAAATCCGTCGATATGAGAATGGGAAGCGTGTAACGCCGCAAGCCCTTGGCCCGGCGAAAGCGGTCTAGCTAAGTCGGCTGGTCAAAGCGCCGCAGACGCGCGCGGAGAAGCGCGACGGCAGGCGTTTTCTGTCCTGCAGCACGAACCCCTTGTAGGCCGGATCGCCAAAAAGCTCTTCCATGGCGTGGCTCATACCAATGTTTTGGCTTTTCGGCAATTGCGGCGTGGCCTGGCGGGCTCCCCGCCCTCACTTACACATCTTCAGGGGCAGGAAGGGCACCAAGCTCGACGAACTCGCGCCTTTCCTCCCCCCGTCGACCGGGGGAGAGGAAGGGAGCCAAGATCGGGGAACTCGCAGCTCACATCACCTCGAACACAAAAGTCTTCACCAGCGCATCCGGCTCGGCGATCGCGTAGCAGCGAAACCACGGACTTTGCTCGACCGGCCGCCATTTTCTCGCCTGCTCCAATTCGTCGAACACGGCCTGAAACCCGCCGCTCTCGAACACCTGGTCGCGCACGGTGAAGATGGCGTGGCCGCGCTTTTTGGTGATGCGCACCAGTTCGTGCAGGCCCGCCGCCGGCGCGTGGCTGATGGTGAACACGCCGGTGGAAAAGAAGGCGCGGAAATGACCATCCGGCCAGGGTAGCTTCCCGCCCAGCATCGCCTGTTTCAGCTCGCCATAGGCGTTGCGGCTGCCGGCGATCTTCAGCATGTCGTCCGAGAGATCCAGCCCGGCAATGTCGCCATAGCCCAGCGCCTTCAGCGACGGACCCGACAGGCCGGTGCCGCAGCCGGCATCGAGCAGCGGCCCTTCGCCAGCCGGAACATGGCGCGCCACCCAGGCGGTGATCAGGAACGGCAGGAGATAGCCGAGCGAGGCGGTCTCGCTGTCATAGGTCGCGGCCCAGGCGGCATAGGCCTGCGCCAGTGTTTCCGGCGTGTCGGCGCCATAGACGGAATCCAGCGCCGCATTGGCCTTGTCGACGATCATGAGACCTCCCTCGATGTCGACAGGATCGTAACCCTGTCCTCACCCAAAAACTATTCCTCGTGCTGGCGGCGCAGGCGCCGCTCCAGCGCCCTGAGCGCCAGCGACAGGCCGACGGTCAGGATGAGATAGATATAGGCAACGATCGAATAGGTCTCGAAGAAGCGGAACGAGCCGGCGGCATAGATCTTGCCCATCTGGGTGATGTCGGCGACGCCGAGCACCGAGACCAGCGAGGAATCCTTGACCAAAGCGACGAAATCATTGCCGAGCGGCGGCAATATGGTGCGGATCGCCTGCGGAAAGACGATCAGCCGGAAGCGTTGCGCACGGCTCAGCCCAAGCGCCTTGGCCGCCTCGATCTGGCCCTTCTCGACCGCCTGGATGCCGGCGCGGAAGACCTCCGAGATGAAGGCGGAGTAGCCGATGGTCAGCGCCATGATGGCCCGCCACAACAGCGACACGTCGCGCACCAGGAGCTCACCCAGATAGCCCGCGCTTTGCAGCGGCGCGGTCAGCGCGTTCCAGGCCGCGACGAAGGCCGGCGCGCCGGCAAAGGCGATCCAGAACAACAGCACCAGGATCGGCACGCCGCGGATGATCTCGACATAGAAGCGCGCGATCTGGCGAAGCCAGGGCGAATCCGACAAGCCCATCAGCGCAACGCCGAGACCGATGATCGACGCCATGGCGAAGGCGACGACGGTGACGAAGACGGTGATGCCGATGCCCTTGGCGACCGTGGCGAAGACCTGGGCATAGAGATCGCTGGCCGCGATGAAAAGGGCCGCCGCCAGTGCAAGCACGGCAGCAGCGGCAAGCCACCAGGGGAATTCGGCTTTGGTGGAGGATGACGAAGGCGGTGCCATCAGGCGCTGTCGCCGCGATGGAAGTCCCGAAAGGGTGGCGCCAAGGCACCCCCCTCTGGCTTGCCAGCCATCTCCCCCTCAAGGGGGGAGATCGGATATTTGATCGGCTTTCCCCAACCATCGACGTCGACTGGAGGGCGCCGTTGGCCGAACAGCCAATCTCCCCCCTTGAGGGAGAGATACCCGGCAGGGCAGAGGGGGGCGTTCAAGCGCAAACTCAGCGCGAATTGCCGCGCATGACCATCATGAAATGCACGTCGCAAGGAGGCTCACTGCCCCATCTTGTAGTCAAGAAACCACTTCTTGTTCAGCGCATCGAACGTGCCATCCGCCTTGAGCGCGGCGATCGCGGCGTTGACCGGCTTCACCAGGTCCGATCCCTTCGGGAAGATGAAGCCGAAGTCCTCGGTGCCGAGCGGGCCGCCGATCAGCTTCAGCTTGCCCTCGGAAGCATCGACATAGCCCTTGCCGGCGGTGCCGTCGGTCAGCACGACATCGACGTCGCCCGACTTCAGGGCCTGCACCGTGGCGCCAAAAGTCTCGAACAGTTTGATGCGCGGGTTCTGCTCATTGCCGTCGAGCACGCTGTAGACGGCGGTGTAGAAGGGCGTGGTGCCGGGCTGCGCACCGATCAACCCGTCCTTGAAGGCGCCGAAGGTCTTGGCGTCGGTGAAGCGGCTTTCGTCGCCGCGCACCAGCATGAACTGCTCCGAGCGCATATAGGGGTCGGAGAAATCGACCTTCTCCTTGCGGTCGTCCTTGATGGTGATGCCGGTCATGCCGATGTTGTACTGGTTGTCGGAAACCGCCTGGATCATCGCGTCCCAGGAGGTGTTCCGGTAGTCGACCTTGAAATTGAGCCGCTTGGCGATTTCGTTCATCGCTTCATATTCCCAGCCGATCTGCTTGCCCGTCTTGGGATCGATGAACTGCAGCGGCGGATAGGCGTTTTCAGTCACCACCACCACTTGTCTGCCGCCGAGATCGGGCAGCGCCTGCGCGAAGGCGGCAACGGGCGCCAGCACGAGGGCCAGCAGGCCGGCCAGCAGCAGTTTCGACTTGGTCATGACACACTCCCGGAAAATTCAAGGCGCCCGGACATGCGCCGGGCTCGAAGGAAAGACGGCGCCGACTTTAGCTTTCCGCAAGCGCCATGCAAGACGGTCCGCTGCTCAAGCTCACGCGAAAGTGGATTGCGATGCCTTCAACCTCGGAATTCAGGGATAATCCGTACCCAGCACGGCGTGGACTACCCCAAGCCGGGAACCAGCGCCTCCGCATCCGCCGACCGGTCATCGGCGGTGGCGTTGCGCAAGCCGGCGACAAGATGAGTGAGCGTTGCGTGCAGCGCTCTCGCCTCGCCAGGCTCCAGCGGCACGCTGCAAGCGAGCGCCAGGGACACATCCTTCGCGTGCGCTCGCAACGCCTGGCCCCTGGCCGTCGGCTCGACCAGCACGCGGCGCTCATCGGCGGCATCGCGACGGCGGGTGACGAGCCCGCCCGCCTCCATCCGCTTGAGCAGCGGTGTCAGCGTCGCGGAATCGAGGCCCAGCGCCTCGCCAAGCGCGCCCACGGTGCTCGGTGCGTGCTCCCATAGCGCCAGCATGACCAGATATTGCGGATAGGTCAGGCCGAGCGGATCGAGCAACGGTCGATAGAGCTTCGTCATCAGCCCGCTCGCCGAATAGAGCGCGAAGCAGAGCTGTTGATCGAGTCGAGGCGCCTTGACCGTCCCGGCGGTCTCCGCCGGGACGTCGCTGGTGTTCTTTGTGGTCTTTCCCGTCATGCCGCCTTTACCGAAAGCGCCACCTCGACATTGCCCCGGATGGCGTTGGAATAGGGGCAGATCTTGTGTGCTTCCGATACAAGCGCTTCCGCGGCCGCCTGATCAAGGCCTTTCGTCTGGGCCGCGAGCGCGACGCCGAGCTTGAAGCCCTCGCCATTGGGAAGCAGGCTGACGGTGGAGGTAACCCCGGCATCGGTGAGCGGCAGCTTCTGTTTGCGCGCGACGAAGCGGATGGCGCTTTCGAAGCAGGCGGCGTAGCCGACGGCGAAAAGCTGCTCGGGATTGGTGGCGCCACCTGGCCCGCCGAGTTCCTTGGCCATCGCCAGATCGACCTTGAGCAGGCCGTCGGTGGTCTCGCCATGGCCGGCGCGGCCGCCGGTGACGTGAGCCTGTGTGGTGTAAAGTGCCATTGCAAATCTCCAATTATTCTGTGCACGATTATTTAGTGCACAATGTAATTGGCAGTCAAGCCTCTCTCCCGGCCAATCGCCAAGGTGTCCGCAAACATGGAGAACCGTGGTCGACTGCCCTGGCTGTTCGCCAAACGAAAAAGGCGGCCGAAGCCGCCTTTTTGAATGGGATTTCCGAAAGCCTTATTCGGCCGGGGTCGCCTCGGCGGCCTTGGCTGCCTCAGCCTCGGCGGCGGCCTTCTTCTCGGCGGCTTCCTTGGCGGCTGTCTCGGCGGCCAGCGCCTGGGCGGCGGCGACCTTCTCGGCCTCGATGCGGGCCTTCTCGGCGTTCAGCGCGTCGCGCTCCTCATCGTTGAGCTTGCGGGCGCGCACGCCGGTGTTTTCCGAAATACGGGCCGACTTGCCGCGACGGTCGCGCAGGTAATAGAGCTTGGCGCGGCGCACCTTGCCGCGGCGCACGATCTCGACGCCCTCGACCATCGGCGAGAAGACCGGGAACACGCGCTCGACGCCTTCACCATAGGAGATCTTGCGGACGGTGAAATTTTCCTGGAAGCCGGAACCGGCGCGGGCGATGACGACGCCCTCATAGGCCTGGACGCGGGTGCGGGTGCCTTCGGTCACGCGGACCTGGACGCGCACGGTGTCGCCGGGCTGGAATTCGGGGAGCTTGCGCTTGGCTTCGATCTTGGCGGCCTGCTCGGCCTCGAGCTGACGGATGAGATCCATCTCAATAATCCACTTCTTGTTCTTCCGACAGTCAGAGCGTCCGACACTCGCCTTGCAGTTCCATTGACCGCTCGGCTATGTCCTTTGCCTCCGAGACATTCGTCTGTAAGACATCGGACAGGGGCGACTACACCGTCATTGTTGACGGGTCCGGCAGATTTTTCTTCCGGTTCGGCGCGCACATACAGCTATTTCAGCGCTTTGTCACGCCCGCGCACGAGTCTTTTTTGCCGGCATGGCACCATCGTAATCGCTTCGTGCCGGGTTGCGCCGGCCCTCGGGCCTTTCTAAGCCTGACATAACTGAGTTTTCCGCGGTGGCATTCCATGTCTGTCTTCGACGCCGTCCTGCTGTTCCTGGCGGGCTTCCTGTCCGGCGCCGCCAATGCGGTTGCCGGCGGCGGCACCTTCGTCACCTTCGGCGCCATGACACTGGTCGGCGTGCCGCCGATCGTCGCCAACGCCACGTCCTCGGTCACGCAATTCCCGGGCTATATCACATCGACGCTCGCCTACTGGACCGATATCCGCCACTTCTGGCACGGTGCCCTGCTGCTGTGCCTGATCTCGGCGGCGGGTGCGCTGGCCGGCGCCTTCATCCTTCTGGCACTGTCCAACCCGTCCTTCCGCGCCCTGGTGCCGTGGCTGCTTTTGGGCGCGACCGCCCTGTTTGCCGCCGGGCCGTGGCTGAAGCCGGCGCCAAAGCCCGGTCATGAGGCGGCGGTCGGCTCGCTCGCCGGTCTGCTGGCACAGTTCGTCACCGCCATCTATGGCGGCTTCTTCGGCGCCGGCATGGGCGTGATGATGCTGGCGACGCTTGGCCTGACGCAGGCCGGCGACTACCACCGGCTGAACGCGCTGAAGAACATGCTGGCCGTGGTCGTCGCCGCGGTGGCGATCATCGTCTTCGTCTCGGGCGGTGTCGTCGCCTGGCCGCAGGCGATCGTCATGATTCCAGGCGGTGCGCTCGGCGGCTATGCCGGCGTCTGGATCGCCAAGCGCGTGCCGCAAAACGTGGTGCGCGGCTTCGTCGTCGCCGTCGGCCTGTTTTTGGCGTTTTACTATTTCGGCAAGGGCTGAACCGGATCAGTCCGATTTAGCCAATGACCCGACACCCCGGAATATGTCGTACCGGCGACATCGACCAAGCAAAATCGTCTGATTTTGGACTTGAAGAACAGCCGTAGTCCTTCCCGCCGATTGACCAACTAGCCGACGGTTGCCTAGCCAACGCAGGTGAGGACCGGATTGTTCATCTGCTTTTGCCAATCGGGGCCTAGAGCAGCTTTCGCGGAAAGCGCGTTCTCTGATCCGGGGTCTCCTTGGTGGAACATCTTAATCGCGAACGACTGTCCGTGATGTCCGATAACCATGGGCATGCCGGGCTGATAGGTGGTTGTAGCATTTACCACCGGTCCATTTACAACTGCCGTCGTATTGTAAGTACCGGGTCCCTGCAGGACGGCAATATTGCTCTCGGATGCCCCATTGAGAATCACATAGCTGTCGAAGCCGGCCTTGAGGGTAGCTATTGCAGCTTCCTTTTCAGCCACCTTAGCTGCACCTATACCGCCACAAGCTGGTGCGGCACTCGATTGAACGATAGCCGTATCACGAGACGTCTGAACAGTGCTTGCCGAAGCACAGCCAACCAGTACAGACATGGCCAAGTAAACGATGTTTTTGCGCATACATTCCCCTCCCCAGAGGGGAACAGTAGCGCCGAATTCTTTCTAGAGTCGAGGCAGGCAATGGGGAGAAATAATATTTACAGGCGCTGCTACCGAGGCACGCACTCTTCTTCAATCACTTGTGATCTCAGGCTTATCTAAAAGGTCCGGCCGCCGCTCCCTCGTCAGCTTCTCCGACTCCGCCCGCCGCCAGACGGCGATCTTCTTGTGATTGCCGGAGATCAGCACTTGCGGAATCTCCCGCCCCTCGAATTCCTGCGGCCGCGTGTAGTGCGGATGTTCGAGCAAGCCATTCTCGAAACTTTCCTCCTCGCCCGACACCGCATTGCCCATCACGCCGGGTAGCAGCCGCACCACCGCGTCGAGCAGCACGAGCGCCGCCGGCTCGCCGCCGGAGAGGATGAAATCGCCGATCGAAACTTCCTCCAATCCCCGAGCCTCGATCAGCCGCTGGTCGACGCCCTCGAAGCGGCCGCACAGGATGACGGCGCCCGGCCCGGCGGCAAGCTCGCGTACTCGTTCCTGGGTCAGCGGTTTACCGCGCGGGCTCATCAGAAGGCGCGGACGCGCATCGCCCGGCGGTGAGGCATGGTCGATGGCTTTGGCCAGGACATCGGCGCGCATCACCATGCCAGCACCGCCGCCGGCCGGCGTGTCGTCGACGGTGCGGTGCTTGTCGGTGGCGAAATCGCGGATCTGGATCGCCTCCAGCGACCAGGTCCCGGCCTCGAGCGCGCGGCCCGCCAGCGACAGGCCGAGCGCGCCAGGAAACATCTCGGGATAGAGCGTCAGCACCGAGGCCTGGAATGTCACCGGTTGCCCCCGGCGTCGCGCGGCCCGCGCGGCCTGCCCTTCGGGTCGAAATCTTCCTCGCGCGGCGCCTCGCCATCCTCGTCCTCGACCAGCCCGGCCGCCACCGGGTCGACGCGGACAAAGCCCTCGGCGATCGACACGTCAGGCACGGCGGCCTGGGTGAACGGGATCAGCACGCCCTTGCGGCCGGCAAGCGTCACGTCGAGAATGTCGCCGCCGCCGAAATTATGCACCGCGACCACCTTGCCGAGCGCGGTGCCGGTGTCGTCGCGAACCTCCAGTCCGACCAGGTCGGCATGGTAGAACTCATCCTCCTCGCCATCGTCCGGCAGCATCGAGCGATCGACGAACAATTCCGTGCCGGCGAGCGCTTCGGCGGCATTGCGGTCGCTGATGCCCTTGAAACGCACCACGACGACGGTGTTGGCCGGCCTTATGTCCGTGATCTGGAAGGCGCGGCCGTCCCTGGCATAGAGCGGCCCATAATCGGCCAGCGCCATCGGATCGCCGGTGAAGGTCTTCACCCTGAGTTCGCCCTTGATGCCATGGGCGGCGCCGATCACGGCCATCTGGACAGGGTTTTGCGGCTTGCTCATCGCGAATATCCTTTGGCCTGCTCTAACCCCACGCGGCTGTCATTTCAATGACGCGCTCTTCACCGCTTCCTAACCCGGATACAAGAAAATGCCGCCATGCAGGAATTCCTCATCCCGGCGAAACCCGATCTCCAGGCGGCGCGTGAAAGCTGGCTGAAGATGCTCGCGCGTGAACGTCGCCTGTCACCCGAGACAGTGGAAGCCTATGAGCGAGACACGCGCCAGTTCCTGCATTTCCTCACCGGCCATTGCGGCGGCTCGCCCGGCGTTTCCGACATCGCCAATCTGCGTCCGGCCGATCTGCGCGGCTTTCTTGCCGCCCGCCGCAACGCCGGCGCCGGCGCCCGCACGCTGGGCCGAGGTCTGGCCGGCATCCGCTCACTGCTGCGTTTCCTCGAACGCCGTGGCCTGGTCAACGCCGCGGGCGCCGCCGCGCTGCGCGCGCCGCGCCAACCCAAATCGCTGCCAAAACCGCTGACGGCGAGCGACGCCAGACAGGTCGTATCGGTGGAAGGCCAGCTGGCCGAGGAGCCCTGGATCGCCGCCCGCAACGCCGCCGTGCTGACGCTGCTCTACGGCTCGGGCCTGCGCATTTCCGAGGCGCTCGGCCTCGCCGGCGCCGATCTGGCCTCGGAGGCCGACACCGTGCTGCGCGTCACCGGCAAGGGCGGCAAGACGCGGCTGGTGCCGGTGCTGCCGGTGGCGCTCAGGGCTATCGCCGAATACCGCCGGCTCTGCCCCTACCATCTCGATCCCAAGGAACTCCTGTTTCGCGGCGCGCGCGGCGGCCCGCTCAACCCGGCCATCATCCAGCGCGACATGGCCAAACTGCGCTCGGCGCTCAACCTGCCCGACACCGCGACGCCGCACGCGCTGCGCCATTCCTTCGCCACGCACCTGCTCGGCCGTGGCGGCGATCTGCGCACCATCCAGGAACTGCTCGGCCACGCCAGCCTGTCGACGACGCAGATCTACACCGGCGTCGACACCGCAAGGCTGCTGGAAATCTACGAATCGGCCCATCCAAGGGCGTGACCTCTTCAATTTCGTGCCCCCAATTAACCGTTTTGCCGCTTTTCATCCTTAGAAAGGGGTCATGAAACGCGTCATTGCCATCGCCGACCGTGCAGCTTCCATCTCGCTGAAGCTGCTTGTCGCGCTCAACGTGCTGTTTTTCCTGTCCTTCCTGGCCGTCCTGCTGTTCGCGGCCGGCAGGGCGCATGCGGAAGTCCCGACCTGCAGCGGCGCCGACATGCTGTCGGCCCTGCAGAAGAGCAGCCCTGCCACCTACAGCAAGATCGAGGCGGAAGCCGCCGCCACGCTGAATGGCAAGGGCCTGTTGTGGAAGCTGGAGAAACCGGGCGAACAGCCCTCCTACCTGTTCGGCACCATGCACATGACTGACCCGCGCGTCACCACGTTGCCGCCCGAGGCACAGAAGGCCTTTGACGCCGCCGGCACCCTCATCATCGAAACCACCGACGTGCTCGACAAGCAGAAGATGATGACGGCGATGCTGAAGGAGCCGGACCTGATGATGTTCACCGACTCCACGACGCTGTCATCCTTACTGAAGCCGGACGAAGCGGCGGCGATGAACGCCGCACTCGACGCGCGCGGCATCCCGCCGGCAACCGTCGCCAAGATGAAGCCGTGGATGCTGTCGGCGATGATGGCGCTGCCGGCCTGCGAACTCGCCCGCCAGTCCGGCGGGGCACCGGTGCTCGACGTCAAGCTGGCCGAGAGCGCCAAGGCGGCCGGCAAGCCGGTGGAAGGTCTGGAAACGGCCGAAAGCCAGTTGCGCGCCATGGCCTCGCTGCCGCTCGCCTTTCATATGAAGGGCCTGGTCGACACGCTGAAGCTCGGCGACAAGGTCAACGACATCAACGAGACCATGATCGTGCTCTACCAGCGCGGCGACACCGGCATGTTCTGGCCATTGTTCCGCGCCGCCATGCCGGACGAGCAGAACGATCCCTCGGGCTATGCCGCCTTCGAGGAAACCATGATCACCAGCCGCAACAAGGTGATGGTCGATCATGCCGGGCCGATCCTGGCCAGGGGCAACGCCTTCATGGCGGTCGGCGCGCTACACCTGCCCGGTCCCGAGGGACTGGTCGAGGATTTCCGCAAAGCCGGCTATACTGTCACCGCCGTCAATTGAGTCGGATGGCAGCGGGGGGACCAAAACGCCGCGTTTCCGGCGGTTTCCTTCGCCAGAGTGAAACCCATTCAACGGTTGCGCGTTGATGGCTATTGATTGATCATTTTCATCCACGGAGGACACTTTTATGGCGAATCCATCGAACGACACTCCCAGGCCAAGCGGCGGCGGCGGCGGCAGCCCCTGGCTGATTGCGCTGGTCGTCGTTATCCTGGCGATTGTCGCATATTACGTTTTCGGCAGACGCGGCGAACATCCGGCACCCGCCGAACCGCCGGCGGCCAGCACACCGGCTCCCGCGCCAGCTCCGGCAGAACCAATGAAGCCCGCTGAACCGGCCAAGCCGGCAGAACCAGCTCCTGCTCCTGCTCCTGCTCCGGCACCCGCGCCCGCGCCGGCCCCTGCGCCCGCTCCGGCGCCCGCACCAGCGCCTGCTCCAGCACCGGCCAACTGATCGGCCCGGCACCAGATACCAACGGCCCGCTGAAATGCGGGCCGTTTTGTTTTGGGTGATGACCGTTGGGGGCCTTGGCAGCGGAGCAGAATTCCGCACCGCAGGAGCGCTCTGAAGCCACCGCATGGATCCCTTGGGCTGCGGACCAGCTCCAGGGGTCTGCGCCGCGTCGCTTCGCTCCTTGCTCCGCCATAGGACGACGAAGCGCGGGGCGCCCTCAGATATGGATCGGCTTGAAGAAGGTGGCCAGCGCCGCTTCCTTCACCGCTTCCGACATCGTCGGATGCGCATGGCAGGTGCGGGCGAGATCCTCCGACGAGCCGCCGAACTCCATCAGCACCGCCGCTTCGTGGATCATCTCGCCGGCGCCGAAGCCGACAATGTGCACGCCGAGCACGCGGTCGCTGGCCTTGTCGGCGAGGATCTTCACAAAGCCGTCCGTGTGCAGCATGGCGCGGGCGCGGCCATTGGCGCTGAACGGGAATTTTCCGACCTTGTAGTCGATGCCGGCCTTCTTCAGCTCCTCCTCGGTCTTGCCGACCGAGGCGATTTCCGGACTGGTGTAGACGACGCTCGGAATGACCTCGTAGTTCACATGGCCCACCTGGCCGGCGATGGTTTCGGCCACCGCCACGCCCTCATCCTCGGCCTTGTGCGCCAGCATCGGCCCGGCGATGACATCGCCGATGGCATAGATGCCCGGCACATTGGTCTTGAGATGCCCGTCGGTCTTGACCCGGCCGCGCTCGTCGACCTCGACGCCCGCTTCCTTCAGCCCGAGACTGTCGCAATAGGCGCGGCGTCCGGTGGCGATCAGCACGACATCGGCTGCGATGGTTTCGGCGGCGCCACCCTTCACCGGCTCGAAGCTGACGGTCGCACCCTTCTTGGCCTTGGCGACGCCGGTGACCTTGGCGCCGAGCTTGAACTCGAAACCTTGCTTGGACAACAGCCGCTGGAACTGCTTGGAGACCTCGCCGTCCATGCCGCCGAGGATCGTGTCGAGGAACTCGACGACGGTGACCTTGGCGCCGAGCCGCGCCCAGACCGAGCCGAGCTCGAGCCCGATGACGCCACCGCCGACCACCACCAGATGGCCGGGAACCTTGTCCAGCGCCAGCGCGCCGGTCGACGACACGATGATTTTGTCGTCGAAATCGACCTTGACGCCGGGAATGCCGGCGACGTCGGAACCGGTGGCGATGACGATGTTCCTGGTCTCGATCTCCTCGACCTTGCCGTCCTCGCCCGTCACCGACACCTTGCCGGCCGCCACCACCTTGCCGGTGCCGCGGAAGCTGTCGATCTTGTTCTTCTTGAACAGGAAGGCGACGCCGTTGACGTTGGACGACACCGTCGCGTCCTTGTGCGCCATCATCTTCTTCAGATTGAGCTTCGGCGCTGGTATCTCGACGCCCAGCGTGTCGAAGGAATGGCCGGCCTCGGCGAACATTTCGGAGGCATGAAGCAACGCCTTGGACGGGATGCAGCCGATGTTGAGGCAGGTGCCGCCGAAGGTAGCGTTCTTCTCGACCACCGCGACCTTCAGGCCGAGCTGTGCCGCCTTGATGGCGCAGACATAGCCGCCGGGTCCCGATCCGATGATAACGACGTCATAAGCCATGATATTGTCCTTCTCGATTGGGGCTCAGCGGCCGCCGCTGACATTCAGGATCGCGCCCGTCGTATAGGACGCGGCGTCGGATAGAAGATAGAGAACCGCACCCGCGACTTCATCCGCGGTGCCGGCTCTTTTCATCGGCAGCGTGTCCTGGATCAGCGCCACCCTATCCGGCTGTCCGCCGGAAGCATGGATGTCGGTGTCGATGATGCCCGGCCGCACCGCATTGACGCGGATGCCTTCCAGCGCCACCTCGCGGGCGAGCCCGACGGTGAACGTGTCGATGGCGCCCTTGGAGGCGGCATAGTCGACATAATTGTCCGGCGCGCCCAGCACCGCCGCAGCCGATGAGATGTTGACGATGGCGCCGCCCTTGCCGCCATGGCGCGTCGACATGCGCTTGACCGCCTCGCGGCCGCACAGAATGGAACCGACGACATTGATGCGCATCATGCGTTCGAGCCGCGCCGCGCTCATCTCCTCCACACGCGCCTTGGCGTCGACAATGCCGGCATTGTTGACGAAGGCGTCGAGCCGGCCGAAGCTGCGGTCGACGGCCTCGAAGATGGAGATGATATCGGCCTCGCTGCCGACATCGCCCTTGACCGCGAAAGCCTCGCCGCCGGCCGCCTTGATTTCACCGACCAGCGCATCAGCGGCAGCGTTGTTCGAGGCATAGTTGACCGCGACGCGATAGCCGGCCTTGGCCCCAAGCCGGCAGACGGCGGCGCCGATGCCGCGACTGCCGCCGGTGACCAGCAGCACCTTTTGCGCCTCGCTCATTCCTGGCATCCCTTCAGCGTGAACACATCCGACGGAACTTTCGAAAAGCCGCCGCCGCCATAGGCCGGGGACTGACGCAGCGCCGGACCGAGAGCCGGCAGGATCAGCGTCTTCGGCGCCTCGACGCCTTGCGCCGGCAAGAGCCCGATGCTGCCCTTGTCGTCGGACGTGTAGATGACGCCGTGCCAGGGGGTACAGGCGGCGAGCTCGGCGCCGGTGGTGTCGCCCTCGGGGCATTTGTACATCAAGGAACCGTTCGGCCGTGCCACGCCTTCGTTCCACATCACGATGCCGTTCAGCACGACATTGTTGTCGAGGATCATGCGGAAACTGTTGGTGACAACAGCCGATGTGCCGGTCGGGGCAAAATCGATCTCGCTGCCGCTCTGGCCATCGCCATAGACGGCGAGCTCGATCGGGCAGGCGGCGAACGCGCTCGCCGGGATCATCGCCGCACCGACCGCTATCGATGCAGTCGACAGGCTTTCCGACAAGAACGAACGGATCGTCACGGTTATCCGCCTTGAACAGCTTGATCGAGAATGAAGATCGTCGAGAGAAAATAGTCTATCTCGAACGCAACGTTATTATCCTTGTCGACCGGAATGGTGTTCATCTCGTATTTGAGGGTCAAGATACGAGAACCATCCGCCAACTCGATATAAATGTCGCGCTCCCTACCACCGCCGATTGTCCACCTGAATTCGCTCTCGTTCAGGAACTGCAGGGCCTTAGGCAAAGTATGTATGTCTATTGGCTTTCGGCCTCCAAACATTGCTGGGTGCCGCCCCACATCGACATCCAGATGGCCGTGCCAAGTCGACATCATTCCACCCGGTTGCAATCTTCCGAAGACAGGTTCGATGCTAATCGACCGCAAGCGAAAATCTGGGCTGAAGAAGAACTCGCAATTGGTGCCATAGATACACCACGCCGACTCGGGATCTCCGTGGCGATAGTGATTGTCGGCTCGCAAATCCTCCGTATCTATAAGGCTGCGAACCGTTTCACGGTTGCCCTTGCCGAGTTCGATCGGACCCGCGCGGCCTGTCGCGACAAGCTCGAACAGGTCGATTGGCTCGACAGACTCAGCCACCGCAGTAGGCCTAGAGATCGAGCACCAGCCGTTCCGGATCCTCCAGGCTTTCCTTGACGCGCACCAGGAAGGTCACGGCTTCCTTGCCGTCGACGATGCGGTGATCGTAACTGAGCGCCAGATACATCATCGGCCGGATAACGATCTGGCCGCCGACCACGACAGGCCGGTCCTGGATCTTGTGCATGCCCAGAATGCCCGACTGCGGCGCGTTGAGGATCGGCGTCGACATCAGCGAGCCGTAGACGCCGCCATTGGAAATCGTGAAGGTACCGCCCTGCATGTCGGCGACCGACAGCTTGCCGTCGCGCGCGGCGATGCCCAGCCGGCCGATCTCCTTCTCGATCTCGGCGATCGACATCTGGTCGGCGTCGCGCACGACCGGCACGACGAGGCCCTTCTCGGTGCCGACGGCGACGCCGACATGGGCAAAGTTCTTGTAGATGATGTCGGTGCCGTCGATCTCGGCATTGACCGCCGGGATTTCCTTCAGCGCGTGGGTGACGGCCTTCGTGAAGAAGCCCATGAAGCCGAGCTTCACGCCGTGCTTCTTCTCGAACACGTCCTTGTACTTGGTCCGCAGCGCCATCACCGCCGACATGTCGACCTCGTTGAAGGTGGTGAGCATGGCGGCGGTCGACTGCGCTTCCTTCAGCCGGCGCGCAATGGTCTGGCGCAATTTGGTCATGCGCACGCGCTCTTCGCGCGAGGCATCGTCGCCGGAAGATGGCGCGCGCGCCGAAATCGGTGCCGGCGCCGCCTTCGGCGTCTCGGCCGGCTGCGACGGCGCACCCTTGGCGATGGCGTCGAGCACGTCGCCCTTCAGCACCTGGCCGCGCTTGCCCGAACCGGAAACCTGGTCGACCGACAGATTGTGCTCGGCGATCAGCTTTGCCGCCGCCGGCGCCGGCGGCATGCTGCGCGGCTCGATGGAACCGGCATCGCCGGCGACCTTGGCGGTTTCGGCGGCGGCCTGCTTGCTGGTCGAAGCCGCATCCGGCGACGAGGCCTGAGCCACGGCCTGCGGCTTGGTCGCCGGCGCGGTGGCGCCACCTGCCGAGATCGAGCCCAGCAACGCGCCGACACCGACGGTCTCGCCTTCCTTTGCGACGATTTCGCCCAGCGTGCCGGCGGCGGCGGCCGGAACTTCCACCGTCACCTTGTCGGTTTCGAGCTCGACCAGCGGCTCGTCGACGGCAATGGCATCGCCGACCTTCTTGAACCATTTGCCGATGGTCGCCTCGGTGACGGATTCGCCGAGAGTGGGAACGCGGATTTCGGTAGCCATTGTGCCTGTCCGTTTCTGTCGGTTCTGTTCTTTATTCGCCGAGCGCGTCTTCGAGCAAGGCGGCGAGCTGGGCAAGGTGCTTGGACATCAATCCGGTCGCCGGCGACGCGGCCGCCGGCCGGCCGGTGTAGCGCACCCGCTGATGCTTGGCGTCGATATGCGCCAGCACCCATTCCAGATACGGGTCGATGAACGACCAGGCGCCCATGTTCTTGGGCTCCTCCTGGCACCACACCATCTCGGCGTTGCGGAAGCGTGACAGTTCAGTGATCAGCGCCTTGGCCGGGAAAGGATAGAGCTGTTCGACGCGCAGCAGATAGATGTCGTTGATGCCGCGCTTCTCGCGCTCCTCGTAGAGGTCGTAATAGACCTTGCCCGAACACAGCACGACACGGCGGATCTTGGAGTCCTTGGTGAGCTTGATCGGCTGGTTGGGCAACAGCTGCGCGTCGTCCCACAACAGCCGGTGGAACGAGCTTTCGCCCGAGATTTCCGGCAGCGTCGACACCGCCCGCTTGTGGCGCAGCAGCGACTTCGGCGTCATCAGGATCAACGGCTTGCGGAAGTCGCGCTTCAGCTGCCGGCGCAGGATGTGGAAGTAGTTGGCCGGCGTGGTGCAGTTGGCCACTTGCATATTGTCTTCGGCGCAAAGCTGCAGGAAGCGCTCCAGCCTGGCCGAGGAGTGTTCGGGACCCTGGCCTTCATAGCCATGCGGCAAGAGACAGACGAGGCCCGACATTCTGAGCCACTTGCGCTCGCCCGACGAGATGAACTGGTCGAACACCACCTGGGCGCCGTTGGCGAAGTCGCCGAACTGCGCTTCCCACAAGGTCAGCGCCTTTGGCTCGGCCAGGCTATAGCCATATTCGAAGCCCAGCACCGCCTCTTCCGACAGCATCGAGTTGATGACTTCGTAGCCGGCCTGCGCCGCCGACAGATTGTTGAGCGGGATGTAGCGGGTCTCGTCGCGCTGGTCGTAGAGCACCGAATGGCGCTGCGAGAAGGTGCCGCGCTCGGAATCCTGCCCCGACAGGCGGATCGGATTGCCGTCGAGCAGGATGGCGCCGAAAGCCAGCGCCTCGGCCGTCGACCAGTCGATGCCTTCACCGGACTCGATCGCCTCACGGCGGTTTTCGAGGAAGCGGATGATGGTCTTGTGCGCCTCGAAACCCTTCGGCACCTCGGTCAGCTTCTTGCCGATTTCCTTCAGCGTCTTGACCGGCACGGCGGTCTTGCCGCGCCGCTGTTCGTCCTGGTTGTCGGCCGTGCGCAGGCCCGACCAGGCGCCGTCCAGCCAGTCGGCCTTGTTGGGCTTGTAGCTCTGGCCGACTTCCCACTCGGATTCCAGATGCGCGCGCCAGTCGGCCTTCAGCTGGTCGAGCTCGGCCTGGGTGATGTGACCCTCGGCGATCAGCCGGTCGCCATAGATCTGCACCGTCGTCTTATGGGTGCGGATGTTGCGGTACATGATCGGCTGGGTGAAGGCCGGTTCGTCGCCCTCATTGTGGCCGAAGCGGCGGTAGCAGAACATGTCGACCACGACCGGCTTGTGGAACTTCATGCGGAATTCGATCGCCACCTTGGTGGCGTGGACCACGGCTTCCGGATCGTCGCCATTGACGTGGAAGATCGGCGCCTCGATCATCTTGGCGACATCCGACGGATAGGGCGACGAGCGCGAGAAGCGCGGATTGGTGGTGAAGCCGATCTGGTTGTTGATGATGAAGTGCAGCGTGCCGGCGACGCGGTGGCCGCGCAGGCCGGACAGGCCGAGGATTTCGGCGATCACGCCCTGGCCGGCGAAGGCGGCGTCGCCGTGCAGCAGCAGCGGCAGCACCTTGGCGCGCTCCTCCAGCGGCACGATCTCCTCGCGGCTGCGGCCGAACAGATAGTCCTGCTTGGCGCGCGCCTTGCCCATCACCACCGGGTCGACGATTTCCAGATGCGACGGGTTGGCCGTCAGCGACAGATGCACCTTGTTGCCGTCGAACTCGCGGTCCGACGAGGCGCCGAGATGGTACTTGACGTCGCCCGAGCCCTCGACCTCGTCGGGGGCGGCCGAACCGCCCTTGAACTCGTGGAAGATGGCGCGGTGGGGCTTGGCCATCACCTGGCTGAGCACGTTCAACCGGCCGCGATGCGCCATGCCGAGCACGATCTCCTTCATGCCGAGCTGGCCGCCGCGCTTGACGATCTGCTCCAGCGCCGGGATCAGCGCCTCGCCGCCGTCGAGGCCGAAGCGCTTGGTGCCCTTGTACTTGACGTCGATGAACTGCTCGAAGCCTTCGGCCTCGACCAGCTTCTGCAGGATCGCCTTCTTGCCGGTGGTGGTGAAGGAGATTTCCTTGTCGGCGCCCTCGATGCGCCCCTGGATCCAGGCCTTCTCCTCGGGGTCCGAGATGTGCATGAACTCGACGCCGAGCGTCGAGCAATACGTACGGGTCAGGATCTCCAGCATCTGCCGGATGGTGCCGAATTCGAGCCCCAGCACATTGTCGAGGAAGATCGGCCGGTCGTAGTCGGCTTCGGTGAAGCCGTAATTCTCCGGCGACAACTCATTGTAGTCCTCGAGCGGCTTGGCGATGCCGAGCGGGTCGAGATTGGCGTGCAGATGGCCGCGCATGCGGTAGGCGCGGATCATCATGATGGCGCGCACCGAATCGCGCGTCGCCTGGTGCACGTCGGCATCGGAGAGCACGATGCCGTTGGTGACCGCCTTGTCCTTGACCTTCTTTTCCAGGTGCTTCTCGACGATGCCCCAATTGCCGTCGAGCGCCGAAACCAATTCGCCATTGGCCTGCAGCGGCCAGGAAGGCTTGGCCCAGGAAGCGCCCTTGGCGTTCCTGCGCACATCGCCGGCATCGTCCTTCAGCCCGGCGAAAAACTCCTGCCATTCGGGATTGACCGAGGCGGGATCGTCCTCATAGGCGGCATAGAGCGCGTCGATGTAATCGGCGTTGCCGCCATAGAGGAACGAGGTGAGCGAGAACTGGTCGTTGGCCTGATCTTGTCTTGCCATGTCGTTTCAGCGGAGCCTGGCTCCGTCTCCTTACGTTTGCGGCAGCGCCGCGATAGTGGGCGATTCACTCGCCCTTCTTGTCCCCTCAAAGCCAACGAACCGCCGTCGGCTCTCATTCCACAACCGGCGCCGACGCTCAGCCCTTGATGGCTTCAACCAACGTCGTGCCAAGCCGCGCGGGTGACGGCGAGACCTTGATGCCGGCCGATTCCATGGCCGCGATCTTGTCCTCGGCGCCGCCCTTGCCACCGGAGATGACCGCGCCGGCATGACCCATGGTGCGGCCGGCCGGCGCCGTGCGTCCGGCGATAAAGCCGGCCATCGGCTTCTTGCGGCCACGCTTGGCTTCGTCCTTGAGGAACTGCGCGGCGTCTTCCTCGGCCGAACCGCCGATCTCGCCGATCATGATGATCGACTTGGTCTCGTCGTCGGCCAGGAACATCTCGAGCACGTCGATGAACTCGGTGCCCTTGACCGGGTCGCCACCGATGCCGACGGCCGTGGTCTGGCCGAGGCCGACATTGGTGGTTTGGAACACGGCCTCATAGGTAAGTGTTCCCGAGCGCGAAACAACGCCGACCGAGCCCTTGCGGAAGATGTTTCCGGGCATGATGCCGATCTTGCATTCGTCAGGCGTGAGAACGCCCGGGCAGTTCGGTCCGATCAGCCGCGAGGTCGAGCGATCGAGCCGCGCCTTGACCTTGACCATGTCCATCACCGGAATGCCTTCGGTGATGCAGATGATCAGCGGGATCTCCGCCTCGATCGCTTCCAGGATCGCTTCGCCGGCACCCGCCGGCGGCACGTAGATGACGGAAGCGTTGGCGCCGGTCCGTGCCTTGCCCTCGGCGACAGTGGCGAAGATCGGCAAGCTCTCGCCCTTCGACCCGGTCCAGGTCTCGCCGCCCTTCTTGGGATGGATGCCACCCACCATCTTGGTGCCGTGATAGGCCAGCGCCTGTTCGGTGTGGAACGTACCGGTCTTGCCGGTCAGGCCCTGCACCAGCACCTTGGTGTTCTTGTCGACGAGAATGGACATCGGAGCCCTTTTCTAAAGACTGTTGATCGAGGAAGGCGAGACGCGCCGGTAGACGCCGCTCACCATGTCTTGCCAGCCATCGCTGCCGGCGGGTTTGAAATGCAGTCGCATGCGGTAGGTATCGGCATCGTCGAAAATATACGTCACGCGCGCCGCGCCGCGCGGCGACGACCGCTCCAGATTGAGCTCGCTGCCGTTCCACGTTCCCGTGGCCGGCGAGGCCGGCACAAAGCCCATCGAATCGAACTGGTGCATGGTGACGCGGCGGTTCGGCTGGTCGAAGCCGAACACATTGTGCGAACCGAAGGAAATCGTGCCGTCGCGGCGCTGGCGACAGCGCTGCACCACGAACAGGCCGCCGAACTGCGCCTCCGCCAGAACTTCGGACATCGCCTTGCCGGCATCGGTCCACCGCGTGGCCGCGACCTCTTCCTCGCCGCGCCACGCGCCGACCAGCACCTGCAGGCGCTGGTGATCGGCGGAAAGCGAGGAGAAGGAGGCCGCGTTCATCGGTCAGAGCCGCTTCAGGTCGGTGACGGTAAGGTCGCTCTTGGCGTTGCCGGTATTGAGCGTCGTCGCCGGCTCGAACATCAGCACCACCGGCTCGGCGGTCAGCGAACGCGGCCGGTGCTCGACACCGCGCGGCACGACGATGAAATCACCCTCGCCGAGCTCGACCGGACCGTCGCGGAAATCGATGGCGATGCGCCCGCGCAACACGAGGAAGGCTTCATCCTCATTGTCATGCGCGTGCCAGTCGAAGATCTCGCCGAATTTGGCGACTTTGGCTTGGCTGTCGTTGATGTCGCCAGCGATATGCGGATCGAAGACCTTGCTGATCTTCTGATCCGCCGCCTCGACCAGGTTTATCTTGCGTGGAGGCACAGGCTCAGCCCTTCACCGCCGCCACGATCTTCTTGGCCGCGTCGTCGAGATCGTCCGCCGACACCACGTTGAGGCCGCTGTCGTTGATGATCTTCTTGCCGAGTTCGGCATTGGTGCCTTCCAGGCGCACCACCAGCGGCACTTTCAGGCCGACTTCCTTGACCGCGGCGATCACGCCCTCGGCGATGATGTCGCACTTCATGATGCCGCCGAAGATGTTGATCAATATGCCTTTGACCGCCGGATCCTTGGTGATGATCTTGAACGCCGCCGTCACCTTCTCCTTGGACGCGCCGCCGCCGACATCGAGGAAGTTGGCGGGCTCGGCGCCATAGAGCTTGATGATGTCCATCGTCGCCATGGCAAGGCCGGCGCCATTGACCATGCAGCCGATATTGCCGTCGAGCGCGACATAGGCGAGGTCGTATTTCGACGCCTCGATCTCCTTCTCGTCCTCTTCGGTGGTGTCGCGCAGTTCGAGCACGTCGGGGTGGCGGAACAGCGCGTTGTTGTCGAACGACACTTTGGCGTCGAGCACGCGCAGCCGGCCGTTCTTCATGACGATCAGCGGATTGACCTCGAGCAGGCTCATGTCCTTCTCGACGAAGGCCTTGTAGAGGATCGGGAAAAGGGTGCCGCCATCCTTGGCCGCGTCGCCGTCGAGCTTCAGCGCGGCGTTGAGCGCCTTCACGTCATCCGCCGTGACGCCCTTTTCCGGATCGATGGCGACAGTGATGATCTTTTCCGGCGTGTCGTGCGCGACCGCCTCGATGTCCATGCCGCCTTCGGTCGACACGACGAAAGCGATGCGGCCGACCGAGCGGTCGACCAGGATCGACAGATAAAGCTCGCGCTCGATGTCGGCGCCGTCCTCGATATAGAGGCGGTTGACCTGCTTGCCGGCCGGGCCGGTCTGCTTGGTCACCAGCGTGTGGCCGAGCATCTCGTTGGCGTTGGCGACGACGTCGGCGACCGACTTCGCCAGCCGCACGCCGCCCTTGGCGTCGGGCGACAGTTCCTTGAACTTGCCCTTGCCGCGGCCGCCGGCATGGATCTGGCTCTTCACCACATAGAGCGGGCCGGGCAGCGCCTTGGCGGCGGCTTCCGCCTCGCTCGCCTTGAACACCGGCACGCCTTCGGCCACCGGCGCGCCAAAGCTCTTCAGCAGCGCCTTGCCTTGATATTCATGGATGTTCATCGGGAACTATCTCCAGGTCGTTTTGCCGGGGTGGACGTTTTGGCGGGATTTACTTCGAGGCGAGCTGCGGCGCGATCTTGACGCAGGCCTCGGTCAGGCCCTGCACGGTCGCCACCGAACTGTCGAACATTTTCTGTTCGCTCTTGTTGAGGTCGATCTCGATGATGCGCTCGACGCCGCCGGCGCCGATCACCACGGGAACGCCGACATAGGTGCCCTTGACGCCATACTGGCCGGAGAGGTGGGCCGCGCAGGGCAGCACGCGCTTCTTGTCCTTGAGATAGGCTTCGGCCATCGAAATCGCCGAGGCCGCCGGCGCGTAGTAGGCCGAGCCGGTCTTGAGCAGGCCGACGATCTCGGCGCCGCCGTCACGGGTGCGCTGCACGATCTGGTCGAGCTTCTCCTTCGAGGTCCAGCCCATCTTGACGAGGTCTGGCAGCGGGATGCCCGACACCGTCGAATAGCGGATCATCGGCACCATGGAATCACCATGGCCGCCAAGCACGAAGGCGGTGACGTCCTCGACCGAGACCTTGAATTCCTCGGCCAGGAAATAGCGGAAGCGCGAGGAGTCGAGCACGCCGGCCATGCCGACGACATGGGTCTTGGGCAGGCCAGAGAACTTCTGCAGCGCCCACACCATGGCGTCGAGCGGGTTGGTGATGCAGATGACGAAAGCCTTGGGCGCGTATTTCTTCAGTCCGGCGCCGACCTGTTCCATGACCTTGAGGTTGATGCCCAGCAGGTCGTCGCGGCTCATGCCCGGCTTGCGCGGCACGCCGGCGGTGACGATGCAGACGTCGGCGCCCTCGATGCCGGCATAGTCGTTGACGCCGGTCAGCCGGGAGTCAAAACCATCGACAGGCGACGACTGCGCGATATCGAGCCCCTTGCCTTGCGGAATACCCTCGGCAATATCGAACAGCACCACGTCGCCGAGGTCCTTGAGGCCGATCATGTGGGCCAGCGTGCCGCCGATCATGCCCGAGCCGATAAGCGCTATCTTGTTGCGTGCCATGTGAGGATGTTTTCCCTTTGTCTGTGACTGCGCCCAAATCTTTGACGACTTGATGACGGCGCCGAGGAAGAGGCCGGAATGCTGAGGAAACCCGCGAGATTTCGCCGCACCCAATAGCCTCCGGGCGAGATAAATTCAAACGATTATTTTGGAGTGAACATTTTCAATCGGTTAGATGGATTGGGATTTACGTAAACGTCAAAGTTTGTAAGCCGACTTGGAGAAATCTACACAATGAGTATGGAGATCGTAAGGCTTGAAGCCAGCGATGACGCCCTTGTGATGCGGATCGCCGAGGATGTGTTCGACGAGCCTGTCAGGCCGGACCGGTTGGCAGCCTATCTCAACCAACCCGGCCATTTCATGGTCGTGGCCCTCGCCAATGGCGTGGTCGTCGGGCAATGCGCCGCCGTCATCCACCGCCATCCCGACAAAGTTGCGGAACTTTATATAGATGAGGTCGGCGTATCGCCCGAATTCCAGCGCCAGGGGATCGCGCGCAGAATGCTCGACGCGATGTTCGCGATCGGCAGGGAGAATGGCTGCGAGGAGGCCTGGGTCGGCACCGAAGCCGACAATCTTCCGGCCCGCGCGCTTTATGAATCGCGCAAGGAGCCGCATGGGGAAGCGGAGAGTTTCGTCATGTATGCGTACAGGCTTTAGCGGCCAGCGTCTTCGCCCTGCTTTGCGTTCCTCTGCCTAGGGCGACGAAGGCAGGGCCTGAGCCAGCGGCACATCCGGCGCCGCCTTCACCTTCAGCCGCTCCGCCCAGTCCTCCAGCCAGTCACGGCTTTGCATCTCGATCAGGCGTGAAGCGGTGCGTTCGAACTCGAACACCTCGACGCCGCGTTTTGCCACATAAAGCTCTTGTGGCGGCGCATCGGCGCTCACCACCAGCCGCACATGATGATCGTAGAGCGTGTCGATCAACAGGATGAAGCGCTTGGCCTCGTTGCGCTTGCCTTCGCCCAGCACCGGGACGTGGTCGATGAAGACGGTCGAGAAACGTCCTGCGATCGCCAGGAAATCGCGCGCGCCGAGCGGTTTTTCGCAGAGATCGGCGAAGGAAAACCGCGCCGCGTCGCCGGCGGCGGCCGGCACCGGAACCTGGCGGCCCTTCAGCGTCAACGAGGTCGCGGCTGTCGGCGCGCCGCGCGTCATCGTCCGCCAGGCCTCGTCGAGCGTCCGGTCGGCCGCCGCATCGGCCGGCGTGACATAGACCGGCGTGCGGGCGAGCTTCTCGAGCCGGTAATCCTTGTCGGTGTCGAGCGACAGCACCTGCGCGTGCCGCTCCAGAATGCCGATGAACGGCAGGAACAGCTGGCGGTTCAGCCCATCGCGGTAAAGATTTTGCGGCGCCACGTTCGAGGTGGCGATCAGCACGACGCCGTTGGCGAACAGCGCCGAAAACAGCCTGGACAGGATCATCGCGTCGGCGATGTCGGTGACCGAGAATTCGTCGAAGCACAGCACCCAGGCCTGCTCGGCCAAGGCTTTTGCCACCGGCGGGATCGGATCGTCTTCTTTGACGTCGCCATTCTTGCGCGCCTGCCGGTGCTTCTGGATGCGGTCCTGCACATCGGCCATGAAGTCGTTGAAATGGACGCGGCGCTTGCGCCGGACCGGCAGCAGCTCGAAGAACATGCCCATCAGCATGGTCTTGCCGCGGCCGACGCCGCCATGGATGTAGAGGCCTTTGACCGCCTCATGCGTCTCGCGCTTGCGGGCAAACAGCCAGCCCAGCGCGCTGGACTTGTGCGCCAGCCGCTTGGCCGAGATCTCGTCGGTCAGCCGGTCGAGCGCGGCGGCGATCCGCTCCTGCGCAGGATCGCGTCCGATCGCGCCGGTTTCCACCAGGTGGTCGTAGCGCTGCCTGACGGTCGCATGGGTCTGGAGGCCGTCACGCAGATGCATCGGTCACGTCGTTTGTTCAGAGCAGGAATGCTCCAAGGAAACTAGGTGTGTCGAGATTCAGGTCAGGCCGAACCGAGAATGGCGGCTTTCGAGAACCGGAGCGGAGCGTACTTAAAGTACGTGAGCACCGGAAGCGCAGAAACCCGCCGTTCGCAGGCCGGCATCACCTGAATATCGGCATACCTGGCTTACCTTGTAAGCGAAATCGGTTGACCGTTGGAAGTCTGGCCGTCGAATTTCGAGCCGCCCGACGAATAGAGCCGCGCCAGCGACCCGCCATTCTCATCGTAAAGCGTCAACTGCTTGCCGGCGACGTTCCACGACTTGATGCCGTCGATCGGGGCCGGGCAATGCAGCGGCCCGGCGCGGAAGCCGGCGCCGAACTTGGTCTGCGGCGTCGCGATCTTGCAGCTCTGCCCGGAAACGCTGGCATTCCAGACGCCGGCGACGGCTGCCGCGCTGAGATCCGCGGCCCCGGCGGGCGCCTGGCCGTCCGGCGGCAAGGACGCCACCTGCGTGTTCCCCGGAGCGGTCGGGAACTTCGACGGGTCGGTGGTGCCGGGCGAGGCCGGCGGCGGCAGCTGATTGGAGGTCACCTGGCCGGCCGGCGCCGGCTGCAGAGGCGCCGGTTGCTGGTCGTCCATCGACGAGAAGCGCGAGGTCGAGCAACCGCTCGCAACGAGCGCCGCCAGCGATACGGCCACAAGACCGCTTTTCGAAAAATTCATTACAACCTCCGTCGGATCCGGCTGGGGGGAAGCCGTCCGCGCAATATCACCCTCAACCAAGATGGAGAAGGTGGCGAAATTTCAACCCGATATGGTTAAAATAGGGTTTGCGGCAAGATTGTTGCAAATTTATCGCAATCTCGACCTGCCAAGTCCGGTCGTCGCTTAAGTCCGTGGAGTTCGGCCGCGACCACGCATTCGCCTGCAAATGCTTGCGCCAACCGCCGCAACGCCTATGTCTAGGAGCCGAACCCCGCTGGAGCATACCTTGGCCGCGAGAAAGAAAGCCGCCAACCGCTATTACAGCGGTCCGCCCAGCGACCATTTCGATGGCACCTTGTTCTTCAATCCCGGCGGCCGGATGCCCGGCCGCTTCACCGATCTCCTGAAATGGCAGCTCAACGGCCAGCGTGCGAAATGGCCGGCAACCAGCCCGAGCCCCTTTCCGCTGGCGAGGCCGGCCGCGATGGTCGAAGGCACCGACCTTACTGTAACCATGGTCGGCCATTCGACCTTGCTCATCCAGACGGCCTGGCTGAACATCCTCACCGACCCGGTCTGGTCGCAACGCACCTCGCCGTTTTCCTTCGCCGGGCCAAAACGCGTCAATGCGCCAGGCATCGCCTTCGACGATCTGCCGCCGATCGACCTCGTGCTGGTAAGCCACAACCATTATGACCATCTCGACCTCGTCACGCTGAAGCGGCTGAAGGAAAGAGACGATCCGCTGGTGGTGACGCCGCTCGGCAATGATGTGCTGATCGGCGAGGTGGTTCCCGGCATGCGGCTGGCGGCGCATGACTGGGGCGACAGGGTCGACATCGGCGACCGCACCGCCGTCCACATCGAGCCGGCGCATCACTGGTCGGCGCGCGGCGCCCGCGACCGGCGCATGGCACTGTGGGCCGGCTTCGTCATCGAGACGCCGGGCGGCAAACTCTATTTCGCCGGCGATACCGGCTTCCATGACGGCATCAACTACCGGCTGATGGCGGACAAACATGGCGGCTTCCGCTTCGCCATTCTGCCGATCGGCGCCTATGAGCCACGCTGGTTCATGGCGCCGCAGCACCAGAACCCGCAGGAAGCGGTGCAAGGCATGAAGCTATGCAAGGCCGCCTTCGCCGCCGGCTGCCACTGGGGCACATTCCAGCTCACCGACGAACCGATGGACGAGCCCGTCCGCAAACTGGCTGAGGCCCTTGAGGCCGAGGGCCTGCCGCCGGAGCGCTTTCGCGCCTTGCAACCCGGCGAGGTCTGGAACGTGCCGGAGATCGAGCACGGTTGAAGTCTGCATTGGCCATTTACGGCACCATCATTTTCGCCGATGGTCCGCCCAGCAGAAAAAGGGGAATGCAGATGAAATCCATGCTTGCAGCGCTGATGGTGCTGGCAATCTCGATGCCGGCGGCTTTCGCGGGCGAAATCACGGATCGCGCCGCCGAGGCCGAAAAGGCGCTGCAGGCAGGCGACGGAGCCGGCGCGCTGGAGAAATTCCGCGGCGCCGAGGAGGCCTTGTGGCAAGCGATGCCGCTCGCCGTGCAGAATGTCAAACAGGTCGATTCGGCCGGCGGCTTCGGCATCTACAGCGAGCGTGCCAATCAGATCTACAAGCCAGGCGAGAAGGTCGTGCTCTATATGGAACCGGTCGGCTACGGCTATGGGTCGGACGGCCTGGGCAACAGCCAGATCGCGCTTTCCGTCGACCTCACCGTGCTCTCCGACTCGGGCGAAGCTCTGGGTACCTTCGAGAAAATCGGCAGCGTTCAGGTCGCTTCCCGCTCGCACAACCGCGAACTCTTCTTCAAGCTCGACCTGTCCCTCGATGGACTGCCGCCCGGCAAATATAAATGCAACTTCCTCATGCATGACCAGAATTCGACCAAGACGGCGCCGTTCAGCACCGATATCGAGATCGCTGGGTAGGTTTTCCGCTGACATCGCCTCGCAAACCGCGGGAACCCAGACACGACAGCCGCGTTCTTAATGCGGTTACAAATCTGTCGGTTTGCGAGGCATTCCCATGATCAGATGGATCATCATCCTGCTCATCATCGCCGCCGCGGCGAGCCTGCTCGGCATGCCGGCGCTGGCTGGAGCCGCCGCCACAGGCGCGCGCATCCTCATCGGCATCGTTCTCATCATCTTCCTGCTGGTGGTGCTAGGCATCTTTGCCGTGACTTAATCCCGGCGTCTTCGCCGTGACTGAACACGCCTGCGCACTGGTAATTCCCGCCCGTTTCCGCCATATAGCGCCAAACGGACACGGAATTTCGCGGAGCAATGGCAAGCACTGCCCCTTTCGCCAAGATGAACGGCATCGGCAACGAGATCATCGTCGCCGATATGCGCGGCCGTGCCGATCAGGTAACGGCGGCCGCCGCCCTTGCGCTGAACGCCGATGCCGCGACCCGCTTCGACCAGATCATGGCGATCCATGATGCGAAGACGCCGGGCACCGCCTACTATGTCGACATCCTGAATTCCGACGGCACCAGTGCGCAGGCCTGCGGCAACGGCATGCGCTGCGTCGTCCAGGCGCTCGCCGCCGAGACCGGGCAAAAGACCTTCACCTTCGAGACCCGCGCCGGCATTCTCAACGCCAGGGAACATGCCGACGGCACGATCTCGGTCGACATGGGCATGCCGCGTTTCGGCTGGCAGGAGATTCCGCTGGCCGAGGAGTTCCGCGACACCCGCATGATCGAATTGCAGATCGGCCCGATCGACGCGCCGGTGCTGCATTCGCCCTCCGCCGTGTCGATGGGCAATCCGCACGCCATCTTCTGGGTCGACCGCGATGTCTGGTCCTATGAGCTCGAACGTTTCGGCCCGCTGCTCGAAAACCACCCGATCTTTCCCGAGCGCGCCAACATCACCATTGCACAGGTGACCTCGCCCGAGAGCATGATCATCCGCACCTGGGAACGCGGCGCCGGCCTGACCAAGGCCTGCGGCTCCGCCGCCTGCGCATCGGTGGTGGCCGCGGCCCGCACCAGGCGCACCGGCCGCAGCGTCAGCCTTTTGACGCCCGGCGGCGGCACGCTGCATGTCGAATGGCGCGAAGACGACCACGTCATCCTGACCGGTGCCGCCGAGTGGGAATTTTCCGGCAGCTTCGACCCCTCGACCGGCACCTGGGCCCGCGACACCGAAAGCGCGGCCTGATGTCGGTTGCTCTGTCCAGGAGCCCGGACTTCGACGGCTCCCTTTCCGAGGCCCCCAGCCGCATTGACGTGGTGACCTTCGGCTGCCGGCTGAACACCTATGAGTCCGAAGTGATACGGCGCGAGGCCGAAAGCGCCGGTCTCGGCGCGCTGCAGGGCGGCGCGGTGATCTTCAACACCTGCGCCGTCACCGGCGAGGCGGTGCGCCAGGCCAAACAGGCGATCCGCAAGGCGCGCCGCGCCAACCCTGCGGCGCGCATCATCGTCACCGGCTGCGCCGCCCAGACCGAGCCTGAAAAATTCGCCGCCATGGACGAGGTCGATCTCGTGCTTGGCAATGAGGAGAAGTTGAAGGCGCATTCCTACCGTGCGCTGCCGGATTTCGGCGTCAACGACACCGAGAAGGCCCGCGTCAACGACATCTTCTCGGTGCGCGAGACCGCCGGCCACATGGTCGACGCCATAGAGGGCCGGGCGCGCGCTTTCGTGCAGGTGCAGAATGGCTGCGACCACCGCTGCACTTTCTGCATCATTCCCTACGGTCGCGGCAATTCCCGCTCGGTGCCGATGGGCGCCGTGGTCGAGCAGGTCAAGCGACTCGCCGGCAATGGTTATGCCGAGATCGTGCTGACCGGCGTCGACATGACCAGCTTCGGCGCCGATCTGCCGGGCGCGCCCAAGCTCGGCAAACTGGTCAAGACCATTCTGAAGCAGGTGCCCGACGTCAAGCGCCTTCGGCTATCCTCGATCGATTCGATCGAGGCCGACGACGATTTGCTCGATGCCATCGCCACCGAACCCAGGCTGATGCCGCATCTGCATCTGTCGCTGCAATCGGGCGACGACATGATCCTGAAGCGCATGAAGCGAAGGCATCTGCGCGACCAGTCGATCCGTTTCTGCGAGGATGTCCGCAAATTGCGCCCTGCGATCGTCTTCGGCGCCGACATCATCGCCGGCTTCCCGACCGAGACCGACGCCATGTTCGAGAACTCGATAAAAATCGTCGAGGAATGTGGCCTGACCCATCTCCATGTCTTCCCGTTTTCACCGCGCGAGGGCACGCCCGCCGCGCGCATGCCGCAGCTCCGCCGCGAGGTGGTCAAGCAGCGCGCCGCCCAGCTGCGCGCCGCCGGCGAGGCCGCCTATCGGCGCCATCTGTCCTCGCTGCCGGGAACGCGCCAGTCGATCCTGATCGAGCGCGATGGCCTCGGCCGCACCGAAGGATTTACCCTCGCCGCACTCGGCACCGGCGCGCCGGGCGAGATCGTCGAAGCGACAATTACTGGCCACGATGGCGTCCGGCTCAACGCAGTGCCGCTTGCCGCACGCGCCGCCTGAGAAACGCAAAGCATGGCTGGTTTTTTCAAGAAGATATTTTCGTTCGGCAAGAAAGAGGTTGTCGAGGAGCGCGTTGACGAGACCGCCCCGCTGCCCCCGATCAAATGGGACCAGCTCGATGCGCTGAAGCCGGCGGCCGAACAGGTCGTTCCGGAATTTCTGAAGCGCGAGGAGCTGGAGCCGGCTCCCCACTCTCCCCTCGATGGGGAGGGTCGCCACGAAGTGGCGGGGAGGGGTGATGCCGACGCCAGTCACCCCCAAGCTCCGCCTGGGACCCCCATCGAGTGGCAGGTAGAGCCGGCACCTCAGCCCGCACCTGAAGAACCGGCACCCGAGACCGCTCCTACGATCCCGCCCACGCCGGAGCCGACGGTTCCCGCCGAGCCGGAACCCCTGCCGCAGCCCGCGCCGCAAGAGGAACCGGCACCCGCGCCGGAGCCCCCAGAGCCGCCGGCTCCCGAGGAGATTCCGCTTCCCCCCGCCGCTCCGGAGCCCGTCCCCGAACCGCAGCCGCAGGAAGTCCCTGCTCCGGCACCTGCCGAGCCGGAGATTGTGCCGCCGCGCCCGGAAAGGCAGCCCGAACCGGCACCGATCGAAGTGCCGGTCCCGCCTGCCGAGATCCCGGCCGAGACACCCGCTCCCGTTGAAGTGCCGCCACCGGCTGCCGAAGCTACGCCAGCGCCCCACCCTCCCCTCGATGGGGAGGGTCGCCACGAAGTGGCGGGGCGGGGTGATGGCGCCAACGCCAGCGCCAGTCACCCCCGAGCCGCGCCCGGGACCTCCCCCATCGAGGGGGAGGTAAGGCGCACGCCCGTCGAGACGCAGCCCGTCATTGCCGAGATCACGCCCGAGCCGCAGCCCGTCCCACAGCCGAAGCCGGAATCTAAACCCGCTCCCGGCAAGGTGACCGTCACCAAAAAGGTCGAGCAGAAGGCCGAGCCGGTCAAGGCGCCGGAGCCGGCACCGCGGCGCTCCTGGTTCCAGCGCATGCGGGACGGACTTGCCCGTTCCTCGCGCGAACTCACCGGCAACATCGCCGGCGTCTTCACGAAGCGCAAGCTGGACGAGGACACGCTGCAGGACCTGGAAGATGTGCTGATCCGCGCCGACCTCGGCATGGAAACGGCGCTTCGTATCACCGACGCGCTGGCCGCCAGCCGCTACGGCAAGGACGTCTCCGATACCGATGTCCGCACCGTCATGGCGGCCGAGGTGGAGAAGGTGCTGACCCCTGTCGCCCGGCCGCTGGAACTCGACCTCTCGCACAAGCCGCATGTCATCCTGGTGGTCGGCGTCAACGGCACCGGCAAGACCACCACCATCGGCAAACTGGCGGCGAAACTGACCGATGGCGGCCTGTCGGTGATGCTCGCCGCCGGCGACACGTTCCGCGCCGCCGCGATCGAGCAATTGAAGATCTGGGGTGAGCGGACGAAATCGCCCGTCATCGCCTCCAAGCTCGGGGCAGATGCGGCCGGCCTTGCCTACGATGCCTTCGAGAAGGCCAAGGACGCCGGCTCCGACGTGCTGATCATCGACACCGCCGGCCGGCTGCAGAACAAGACCGAACTGATGGCGGAGCTGGAAAAGATCGTGCGCGTGCTGGGCAAGCTCGATCCGGAAGCGCCGCACACCGTGCTGCAGACGGTCGACGCCACCACCGGCCAGAACGCGCTCAACCAGGTCGAGATCTTCCGCAACATCGCCGGCGTCAACGGCCTGGTGATGACCAAGCTGGACGGCACGGCGCGCGGCGGTATTCTGGTGGCGATCGCGGCAAAGCACAAACTGCCGGTCTATTTCATCGGCGTCGGCGAACAGGTCGACGACCTCGAACCTTTCTCCGCAAGCGAATTCGCCAGGGCGATCGCTGGAGTGGCGTAACGGCATGATCCCGTTTCAACGGGATCGTGCGTAAGAAGGAAGATCATGAACCCACCCATTCTCGAACGCGATCCGTCCGACCCGCAGAAAGAGAAGAAGGAAGGCGTCAATCCCGTGCTCAAGCTGGCGCTGGAGCTAGGACCGCTGCTGGTCTTCTTCTTCGCCAATGCGCGCGGCGAGTGGCTGGTGCAGAAATTCCCTGTTTTGGCCGAATTCGGCGGCCCGATCTTCGTCGCCACCGGCCTGTTCATGGCCGCCACGGCCATCGCGCTGATCGCCTCATGGCTGCTGACGCGCACCTTGCCGATCATGCCCATGGTCTCGGGCGTCGTGGTCTTCATCTTCGGCGCGCTGACGCTCTATCTGCAGGACGACATCTTCATCAAGATGAAGCCGACCATCGTCAACACGCTGTTCGGCGGCGTGCTGCTCGGCGGCCTCTACTTCGGCAGGTCGCTGCTTGGCTATGTCTTCGATTCGGCCTTCAGGCTCGATGCCGAAGGCTGGCGCAAGCTCACCTTCCGCTGGGGCCTGTTCTTCCTGTTCCTGGCCATCGTCAATGAAGTGGTGTGGCGCAATTTTTCCACCGATGCCTGGGTTACCTTCAAGGTCTGGGGCATCATGCCGATCACGCTTCTGTTCACCTTCAGCCAGATGCCGCTGATCCTGCGCCATTCGCTGGACGATAAAGAAGGCGGGGAAGAAAAGGCCGGCAAGTAGCGCCCTGCAAACAGGGGGAGAGCCATGGAATTCGTCACCACGCGTGAAGAACTGCGGACGATCTACAAGACGCCGCGCCCGACCGACGGCTCGATCCGCAAGGAGCTGAAGGCACTCGACGGCCACTGCCGCTCCTTCATCGGCAAAAGCCCCTTCGTGCTGATCGGATCGTCCGACGGCCAAGGCAATGCCGACGTGACGCCGAAGGGCGACAAGCCCGGCTTCGCCGCCATTCTCGACGACAGGACCATCGCCATCCCCGACCGACCCGGCAACAACCGGCTGGACACGCTGGAGAACATCTTGCGCAATCCCTCAGTCGGCCTGCTCTTCCTGATCCCCGGCATGAACGAGACGCTGCGCGTCAATGGCGATGCCCGCATCACCGTCGATGCCGGTTTGCGCGAGCGCCTCGCCGTCGATGACAAGGAGCCGCAAAGCGTCATCGTGGTCACGGTCAAGGCGGCCTACATGCATTGCGCCAAGGCCTTCATGCGCTCCGATCTGTGGAAGCCCGACACCTGGTACGACCGCGCCACGCTGCCGACGCTCGGCCAGATCCTGCGCGACCAGCTGGTGGTTGCCGATTCGGCCGAGGCGACCGACCGCTTGCTCGACGAGGAATACAAGCAGACGATGTGGTAGTTTTCCCGACGCGATTCGCGCCGAACCGGTCCCCACCCTGTGCTGAACCTCCTCGCCATCTCCGGCAGCCTGCGTGCCGCCTCCACCAATTCGGCCCTGGTCGCGGCACTGGCGCGCAATGCGCCCGCAGGCTGCCAGGTCACAATCTATGACGGGCTCGGCCGTCTGCCGATCTTCAATCCCGATGACGAGGGCGAGCGCACGCCGCGCGAAGCGGCCAAGCTGATCGACGCCGTCACCGGCGCCGATGGCGTCATCGTCTCCTGTCCCGAATATGCCCATGGCGTGCCGGGCGGGCTGAAGAACGCGCTCGACTGGCTGGTCTCGCGCGACGCCGCCGTCGCCAAGCCCGCCATGCCAGTGCACGCCTCGCCGCGCTCGCTGTTCGCCCGTGCCGCTTTGGCCGAGATCATGCGGACGATGTCCTTCGCGCTTTATGAGGATGGGCTGGAAATTGCCCTGCTGGGGAAGAAGCCGCCGGAGGTGGACGGCATCCTGGCGGAGCCGGTGAACGTGCTGGCAATGTGCAATGCGCTATCTGCTTTCGCGGATTTCATCGCCTCGCGTTGAGCGGCACTGTCTTTCCCTTCTCCCCCTGTGCGAGAAGGTGGATCGGCGCGCAGCGCCGAGACGGATGAGGGGTGTTCCAGCGGAGTGAGGCTTGAAAAGATCGAAGGATTCTAAGCGCTTACTTTTACAAAGTCGCGATCCTTCCAACACCCTCATCCGACCTCGCTTCGCGAGGCCACCTTCTCCCACAAGGGGAGAAGGCAAGACCTAGCCCTTCCGCAACGTCTCCACATCGGTCTTGCCGACATACCAGTCGCGGGCGTTGACCTCTTCGAAAACCACCCAGACATCGTCATTGCCAAGCCCGGTGGCTTCCATGATGGCCGCCGTGACTTTCTTGGCGATGTCAGCCTTCTTGCCTGCCGGGTCGGCGGCGATCACTTCCTTGACGATGCGGATGTTGACGAATGGCATTTTTTCTCCCCCAGGATGGTTGCGTTCCCGAGCCGGCGCTCGCGCCGCGATCTGTTTCAGTAGGTCTTGGCTCCGTTCACCATCAGCCGCACCGAATAGAGCGAGGTGGTGCCGACGATGTAGAGGCAGTTCAGCTTGGCGCCGCCGAACACGCAATTGGCGGTCACCTCCGGCACCTTGACCTTGCCGATCAGCGTGCCGTCGGGATCGTAGCAATGGATGCCGTCGGCGGCACTGGTCCAGATGCGTCCGTCGGCGTCGAGCCGGAAGCCGTCGAACAGGCCGGCGGTGCAGTCGGCGAAGACCTTGCCCCCGGAAACCTTCTTGCCGTGCTTGCCGACGTTGAACACCCGCATATGCGCCGGATTCTCAGCGCCATGCGTGCGGCCGGTGTCGACGACATAGAGCAGGCTTTCGTCCAGCGAGAAGGCGAGCCCGTTGGGCCGCACCATGTCGGTGATGACGGCCTCGATCTCGCCGCTGTCGGGGTCGACCCGATAGACGTAGCAGGCGCCGATCTCGCTCTCGGCCTTGTCGCCTTCATAGTCGGTGTCGATGCCGTAGCTTGGGTCGGTGAACCAGATCGAGCCGTCGGACTTCACCACCACGTCGTTGGGCGAGTTCAACCGCTTGCCCTTCCATTTGGCGGCAATGGTGGTGACCGAGCCGTCATACTCCGTGCGGCTGACGCGGCGGCCCGAATGCTCGCAGGTGACCAGCCGGCCCTGCCGGTCGACGGTGTTGCCGTTGGAATTGCCCGAAGGCTGGCGGAAGACGCTGACGCTGCCGTCGGTCTCGTCATAGCGCAGCATGCGGTTGTTCGGGATGTCGGACCAGACGACGTAGCGCCCGGCGGCGAACCAGGCCGGTCCTTCCGCCCAGCGGCATCCGGTGAACAGCTTCTCCACCTGCGCGTTGCCGTTAAACAGCCGCGCGAAGCGCGGATCGAGAATTTCGTAATAGTCTGCGGCCGCCATGCATTTCCTCCCGGCATCACGTGATGCCGGATCAAGCCAGCCCGCGATCGATCTGGCAAGACGCGGCCTTCGCAATTTGTATGACAAAACGGAGAGCAACCCGCCGCCCAGGCGGTTCCAGCCCCGATCATCCAACCAGGACGCCTTAGGACACGATTAACCGGCTATGCGCTGCGTGCAATGGTGCATTGCAACATCTTCTTTTTGCAACGCACCAATCCTATGTCATGCTCCGTATTGACCAAGGGAGGAAGAAACCGCCGCCAGAATGCGGCACAGAAGGACCCTTGCTATGATCTTCAACGATCTCATGACCCGCGCTCGCAACAACATCGCCAAGCGCAAGCACTACAACCGCCTCGTCGCCGAAATCGACAGCTTCTCCAGCCGCGATCTGGCCGACATGCGCGCCGACCGCTCGGAAATGCTCTACCAGATCCACAAGCAGATCTACGGCTGAGTATTCGGTCGACCTATCACGTTCGTCATGCTGGGGCGTAGCGACGCGAAGCGGAGCAAAGAGCCAAGGATTCATGCCGTGATCTTCGAGCGCCGCAGCGGTGCGGAATATCTGTCTACCGCTATACGCGGCTATTCTGATCCGAATCCTTGACCAACGTCCCGGCATGGATTCCAGGGTCTGCGCCGCGTCGCTTCGCTCTAGAATGACGAAGCGAGAGAACGCCGTCAGTTCGGTGCGGCCAATGCCTTGTCGATCTGCGGCAGCAACAAATCCCGCGCCGCTTCCGCCGTCAGCGGGCCGACATGCTTGTAGGCAATTCTGCCGTCCTTGCCGATGACGAAGGTTTCCGGCACGCCGTAGACGCCCCAGTCGATCGCCGTGCGGCCGGCTTCGTCGACGCCGATGGCTTGGAACGGATTGCCGAGATCGCCGAGGAACCGGCGGGCATTTTCCGGCCGGTCCTTGTAGTTCAGCGCCGCCATGGTGAACCGCTTGTCCTCCGCCAGCGCCAGAAGCACAGGGTGCTCTTCGCGGCACGGTGCGCACCATGACGCGAACACGTTGACCAGCGTGACCTTGCCGGCAAACGCCCTGGAATCGAGGCCCGGCAGGTTTGACCCCGCCAGCGCCGGCAGATTGGTCTGCGGCGCCGGCAGCCCGATCAGTGCCGAGGGCACTTCCGAGACATCGCGTCCCGACAACAGCTGCCACAGGAACAGGCCCGCAAGGCCGAGGAAGACCAGCAGCGGCAACAGGACGAACAGGCGGCGGCCGCGCGTCGGTGTTTCGGTCTCGCCGCTCACGACTTCTCCGCCTCCGCCTTGTCGGAACGCCGCCGCACGCCGGCTGCTTCCAGCTCGGCAAGATCGCGCTTGCGCCCCTTTTGATCAAGCAGGATCCAGCCGATCAGCCCGGCCAGAGCAACCGCCGTGATGCCATAGGCGGCCGTGACATAGAGGGCGTGCGCACTCATGCCTGCCGCTCCATCAGCGCGCCTCTTTCCAGCCGTCTGCCTCGTTCGATCATGCTTTCCCTTAGCGACATGCCCATGGCTGCGCAACGCGCCGTGGTTTCAAACATACGTGGCCGCCGCGCCGCCGCCCTTGATGTCGCGCAAACCATGCCGACCCTCGCTCAATCGGTTCCGTGGCGCAGCGCCAGCGCTGCCGAGGCCGGCCCCAGCACACCAAGAAACAGCGTCAGCGCGGCAAGAATGAGGAAGGGCTGCAGGAAAGGATCGGGATCGGCCGTCGCGCCATAGCTCGCCGAAACGCCGAAGATCAGCACCGGAATGGTCAGCGGCAGCACCAGCACCGAGATCAGAAGCCCGCCGCGCGGCAGCGCCACCGCCACGGCGGCACCAGCGGCGCCAATGAAGGTGATGGCCGGCGTGCCGACCAGCAGCGTCAGCGCCGTCGCGCCGATGCCGAGCGGCTCCATGTTCATGAACAGGCCGAGCAAGGGGGCGGCGACGACCAGCGGCAGAACGCTGCCCGCCCAATGCGCCAGGCATTTCACCAGCACCGTCAGCGCCAGCATGTTCCGGTCGTTGCCGAGCACCAGCAGATCGAGCGAGCCGTCCTCGCGGTCGGCCTGAAACAGCCGGTCGAGCCCGAGCAGGCAGGCGAGCAGCGCGCCGATCCACAGGATCGCCGGGCCGATGCGGGAAAGCAGCTTCAGGTCCGGCCCGACGCCGAACGGGATGGTGGCGATGACGGCAAGGAAGAAGATGACGCCGGTCAACGCCCCGCCGCCGGCGCGGATGTTGAGGCGGATGTCGCGGGCGAAAAGGGACCACATTACGATGTGGTCCTTTGTTGAGGTTGGCGTTCTGTCACGCCCCCCTCTGGCCTGCCGGCCATCTCCCCCACTTGGGGGGAGATTGGCAGCTTCGGCGCCTCGCTTGTCTTTGCGACGGAGGGGATTGGCGAAAGCCTGGGCGCCATCCAATCTCCCCCCTCGTGGGGGAGATGTCCGGCAGGACAGAGGGGGGCGCCTCGCACCGCCATCAACCGGCTTCCCCCATCCTCAATTCCTTCGCTCCCTCGATCCCCAGCGGCAAATGCGTCGCCGCGACGATCATCCCACCAGCCATGCAATGCTTCATCATCAGCCCCGCGAACCGCGCCTCCGACGCCTTGTCCAGTCCCGCCGTCGGCTCGTCGAGCAGCCACAGCGGCCGGTGGCTGACCAAAAGCTTGGCGATCGCCGCGCGTCGCCGCTGCCCGGTCGAGAGATAGCCGAACGGCAGATGGCCGATGCCGCCGAGCCCGACCGTCTCCAGCGCCTCTTCGACGCCCGAATCGCCACTTCCATTGAAATCGCGCCAGAAGCGCAGGTTTTCGACGACGCTGAGCGCCGTCTTCATCGCGTTCTGGTGTCCGAGATAATGGCAGGCCGAAGCGATCGACGGAAAGTCATCGCCGCCGTTCTCGAGCAGCAGCCGGCCTTCGGCCTTCGGCAGCAGCCCGGCGATGATCCGGAGCAAGGTCGATTTGCCCGATCCGTTCGGCCCGGTGACGACCAGCGCCTGACCCTGATCGAGCGCAAAGCCGATGCCGGAAAAAACCGCCTCGCCGCCGCGTTCGCCGCCCAGATTTTCGGCGATAAGCCGCATCCCTCGCCTGCCCCGAAAACAATGTTCCGCGGTCGCTGCCGCATCGCACAAATTTGCTTTTTGACTGTCTAGAACTATTCCAGAAAATTCTCTATATGCGGTGCATCCGTGCCAGCGGTCGGCGCGGGAACAGAATTAGCGCCGAACCAGCGCACGCGCCGCCTTGAACGGCTCGGGTTGCTTGGGAACGGACAGCGGAAATGGCCGTACCCGCACCTTTGCGCGTGACTGCATGCCATCGGCGTCCGTTCCCTTTCAGGCTGAACAGACAAGGACGGATCGCACGTGTCAAAATCCCTCGATAGTTTCAATTGCCGCCGCACGCTGAAAGCGGGCGATGCGGAATATGTCTATTTCGACCTCGTCGAGGCCGAGAAGAACGGCCTCACCGGCATCGCCCAGCTGCCCTATTCGATGAAGGTGCTGCTGGAGAACCTCTTGCGCAACGAGGACGGCCGCTCCGTCACCAAGGACTCGATCCAGGCGGTGGCCGGCTGGCTGACCGACAAGGGCACCGCCGGCGTCGAGATCGCCTACCGCCCGGCCCGCGTCTTGATGCAGGATTTCACCGGCGTTCCGGCCGTGGTCGACCTTGCCGCCATGCGCGACGCCATGGCCTCACTCAGCGGCGACCCCCAGAAGATCAACCCGCTGGTCCCGGTCGACCTCGTCATCGACCACTCCGTCATCGTCGACGAGTTCGGCACGCCGCTGGCCTTTGCCCGTAATGTCGAGCTCGAATATGAGCGCAACGAGGAACGCTACAAGTTCCTGAAATGGGGCCAGCAGGCGTTCCGCAACTTCCGCGTCGTGCCGCCCGGCACCGGCATCTGCCACCAGGTCAACCTCGAATATCTCGGCCAGGTCGTGTGGACCAACACCGAGGACGGTGAAACGACAGCCTATCCCGACACCTGCGTCGGCACCGATTCGCACACCACCATGATCAACGGCCTTGGCGTTCTCGGCTGGGGCGTCGGCGGCATCGAGGCCGAGGCGGCCATGCTCGGCCAGCCGGTCTCCATGCTCTTGCCCGAAGTGATCGGATTCCGCCTCACCGGCAAGCTGAAAGAAGGGGTCACCGCCACCGACCTGGTGCTGACCGTCACCCAGATGCTGCGCAAGAAGGGCGTCGTTGGCAAGTTCGTCGAGTTCTTCGGCCCGGGCCTCTCCAACATGACACTCGCCGACCGTGCCACCATCGGCAACATGGCGCCCGAATATGGCGCCACCTGCGGCTTCTTCCCGGTCGATAGCGAAACCATCCGCTATTTGACCATGTCCGGCCGCGAGGAAAGCCGCATCGCGCTGGTCGAGGCCTATTCCAGAGCGCAAGGCATGTGGCGCGAAGCGGGCTCCGCCGACCCGGTCTTCACCGACCTGCTCGAGCTCGACCTCGGCGACGTCGTGCCGTCCATGGCCGGCCCCAAGCGCCCCGAAGGCCGTGTCCCGCTGGAAGGCATCCCGGCCGGCTTCGCCAAGGCGATGGAGACCGAATACAAGAAGGCGGCGGAGATTTCCAAGCGCTACGCCGTCGAAGGCACCGACCATGATCTCGGCCATGGCGACGTCGTCATCGCCGCCATCACGTCGTGCACCAACACCTCGAACCCGAGCGTGCTGATCGGCGCCGGCCTTCTGGCCCGCAACGCCAACCGCCTCGGTCTCAAGCAGAAACCGTGGGTGAAGACCTCGCTCGCCCCCGGCAGCCAGGTCGTCGCCGAATATCTGGAGAAGTCAGGCCTGCAGAAGGAGCTCGACCAGATCGGCTTCAACCTGGTCGGCTTCGGCTGCACCACCTGCATCGGCAATTCCGGCCCGCTGCCTGGGCCGATCTCCAAGACCATCAACGACAAAGGTCTGATTGCTGCCGCGGTCTTGTCCGGCAACCGCAACTTCGAAGGCCGCGTCTCGCCCGACGTGCAGGCCAACTATCTGGCGTCGCCGCCTCTGGTCGTGGCGCATGCGCTGGCCGGCACCGTCACCAAGGACCTCACCACCGAACCGCTCGGCGAGGACAAGAACGGCAATCCGGTCTACCTCAAGGACATCTGGCCGAGCTCGGCCGAGATCCAGGAGTTCATCGAGAAGAACGTCACCCGCGAGCTGTTCGCCCGCAAATATGCCGACGTCTTCAAGGGCGACGAGCACTGGCAGAAGGTGCAGGCGCCGGAAGGCCAGACCTATGCCTGGGACGACAACTCGACCTATGTGCAGAACCCGCCCTATTTCGCCGGCATGACATCCGGTTTCGGCAAGATCGGCGACATCAAGGGCGCTCGCGTGCTCGGCCTGTTCGGCGACAAGATCACCACAGACCATATCTCGCCGGCGGGTTCGATCAAGGCCGCCTCCCCGGCCGGCAAGTATCTCACCGACCATGGCGTCGGCGTCGCCGATTTCAACCAGTACGGCACGCGGCGCGGCAATCATGAGGTGATGATGCGCGGCACCTTCGCCAACATCCGAATCCGCAACCACATGCTGGGCGAGAACGGCCGCGAGGGCGGCTACACCATCCACTACCCGTCGAAGGAAGAGGAATCGATCTACGACGCGGCGATGGAGTACAAGAAGGAAGGCGTGCCGCTGGTCATCTTCGCCGGCGTTGAATACGGCAACGGCTCGTCGCGCGACTGGGCGGCCAAGGGCACCAACCTGCTCGGCGTCCGCGCCGTCATCGCCCAGTCCTTCGAGCGCATCCATCGCTCGAACCTGGTCGGCATGGGGGTCATCCCCTTCGTCTTCGAGGAAGGCACGTCCTGGGCCTCGCTCAACCTCAAGGGCGACGAACTGGTCGAGATCGATGGCCTGAGCACTATCAAGCCGCGCCAGACGATGACCGCCAAGATCACCTATGGCGACGGCACGGTGAAGAACGTGCCGATCGTCTG
Source organism: Mesorhizobium sp. WSM4308 (assembly GCF_002294905.1). NCBI lineage: Bacteria > Pseudomonadati > Pseudomonadota > Alphaproteobacteria > Hyphomicrobiales > Phyllobacteriaceae > Mesorhizobium > Mesorhizobium sp. WSM4308. The sequence continues at coordinate 142,752 of NZ_NSFW01000015.1, forward strand.
CCGCATCGATACGCTGGACGAGCTCGACTACTTCAAGAACGGCGGCATCTTGCAGTACGTGCTGCGCGATCTGGCTGCATAAGGCAGCAAGGAAATGGGGCTTAGGCAGTAGGGAATAAGGCCCCTACTGCCTACTGCCTACTGCCTTTCGGCGCCCCCAAACCGCGCCACCGCCGCCAGCAGCACCCCCAGCATCAGCCCGTTGAGGATGTGCCACAGGAAATGCGTGCCGAGCGGAAAGCTGGCGCAGACCATCGGGTCGATCATCCGGCAGAAGGCGGACACCACGAAGATCGCCGACCCCGCCAGATTGTACCAGCCGGCCCGGTTGCCGTGTGCCGTCACCCAGATGCCGAAGAAGGCCAGCGCCAGGAACGGCGGCAGGTAGCTCGTCGTGCCGTTCGATGCCAGGCGCAGCCAGTCCGGCACGGCGAAACCTGTCGCGCCGGCCACCGCATGGAAGACGACCAAGACCACCATCGCCTTGCCCCATTCCATGCCGAGGAAGCGGCGCAGATTGAACAGCGTATAGGCGAGGGTGAAGCCGGCAATCGGCAGGATATCGGCCCAGATCGTGCCCCTGGTGGCAAAGGTATGGAAGATCGTCGAGCCGATGCCAATCGCCACCACCCACCAGGCCAGTACCGCGGCGAAAGTGCCGGCCTCGCATCGGCGTACTTCCCGCGCACCCCATAATCCCGCGGCAATGAAGGCAAGGTTGGTCAAAGCATTGGCGGGCTCGGCCCAAAGTCCAGGCCCGGTCCGCTCGCAATAGAGATCGGCAGGGATCAGGAGAGTTTGCCACATGATGATGCCAGCCCTCGATCGAACCGCGTCGTGAAATGCAGGGTCCCTCCTATTGCGGCCTTAGCTGCGGCTGCAACGGCAAAAATTTCACCGCAACGTGACTTCCCGTTGACTTCCGCTTCTGCCACATATTTCAGACAATCAGAACAAAGCCGGCGCCACCGGCGGGAATTGGAATGATCATGGCCTGGCGAAGATCACTTTGGCTGGCAGCCTTCGCGCTGGCCTTCTCGGCGTTTGCCGGTGCCGGCCATGCCGGCGACGCCGAAGGGATCCAGGCCGAAAAACCCTCGCCCGACAGGCCGCTCGGCGTGGTCGAACTTTTCACCAGCCAGGGCTGCAACTCCTGCCCGCCGGCCGATGCCTTCTTCGCCGAACTTGCGACCAGGGAAGACATTGTCGCGCTCTCCTATCACGTCGACTATTGGGACTATCTCGGCTGGAAGGACACGCTCAGCCGCAAGGAAAACACCGAGCGGCAATATGATTACATGCGCGCCTTCGGCAGTCGCTCCGTCTATACGCCGCAAGCGGTCCTCAATGGCCGCGCGCATGTCAACGGTGCCAATCGCGGCGAGGTCGACGGCGCGCTGGCCCGCATGGCGAAATCCGGCGAAGGCATGCGTGTGCCCGTCAAGGTCAGCCGCACCAGCGACCGCGTGATCATCGATGCCGGCGATGCCGGCGCCGGTCCGAGCGACGCCCATGTCGTCATCGTTTATTTCGAGCCGCCGCAGACGGTCAAGATCGCCCAGGGCGAGAACTCCGGCCGCAAGATGACCTATTGGAACGCCGTCACCAGCATCCAGACCGCCGGCATGTGGCACGGCAAGGCGCAGCGCTATGAATTGCCGATGAGCGAGATCACCAAGAAGGGCGGCTGCGCCGTGCTTTTGCAGTCGGTCGGCAAGGACGGCATGCCAGGACCCATTCTCGGCGCTGCCTTCATCCACAAGCCGTAACGGAATCGCCGAAAACGGCCTTGCCTTCGTCATCCACGGGCGGAGCAGGAGCGAAGCTCCGTCGCGGAGACCCGAGGATCCATGCCGTGACATTTGCCATATGTAAAAGCGGTCCAGGATCGGGCGCTCTCGACTCGGACCTGACCGACGCCAACTCGTGCGACCGCTTATTCTGAACCGGCGCGTTCTTCGGGCAATGTCGCGGCATGGATCGACGGCGCCGATAACATCACGATCGATCCGGACCTTCAGGCATGAAAAAACCGACGTCAGCTTGCTTCTGACGCCGGTCATTGAAGTTTTGGGATCGTCGCACCCGATTTTTCCAAGGAAAAACCGAGGTTGGTTCGATCCGACGCAGACCCGTGGGCGGGGGGCTTGGGGTTTACGAGCCGGTGCCGGACCGAACCGTCTCAGGCAACGCCGGTAAATTCGTCGGACATTGGGGCATGAGCGCGGATAAAAAGAGGCAGAAATGTGGCGAAGCATCACCAATTCCAACATGCGGTTTGCAAACGTGACTGGACGTGACCGAAAAGGCGCGCTGCCGCGACCGCTTCGCCGGCTCTTGCAATTGCAGCGCGAAGGGGCCAATTTTGGTTGGCAAAGATTCATTTTGAAGGATCGAGGCATGACTGACGACAGCGGCGGGACGGGGGATGGTGACGCATCCGCAATATTAATCCCGCTGCACGAGGCGCGCAGCGCACGCCTCGACCAGCCGGTGCGCTTCGACCGGCGTGAACTGGACCAGATCCTCAGGCTCTACGGACGCATGGTCGCCGCCAATGAATGGCGCGACTACGCCATCGATCATTTGACCGACAGGGCGGTGTTTTCCGTCTTCCGCCGCGCCAGTGAAGTGCCGCTGTTCCAGATCGTCAAGGATCCGAAACTGGCCCGCAAGCAAGGCGCCTTCGCCGTCATCGCCGCCGGCGGCCGCATCCTCAAACGCGGCCAGGAGCTCGGCCGCGTGCTTGGCGTCTTCGACAGCAAGCTGAGAGTGGTCGAGGCCTGAGCCGGGGAAGAGGAATTGAGGAATTGAGGAATTGAGGAATTGAGGAATTGAGGAATTGAGGAATTGAGGAATTGAGGAATTGAGGAATTGAGGAAAAAGGCACTCAATACCTGACGTAAGCGCCATCTTCTTTGTTCTTCAATTCTCCAGTTCTCCAGTTCCTCAGTTCTTCAATTCTTCTTTATCCCCCCGAAACTTCCGCTCCGGCAGCGAGACCGGGTCGGGCGGCAGCGACGCACCGCCATTCAGCGACAACTGCATGAACACCGTGTCCAGCCAGCGCCCGTGCTTGTAGCCGGAGCCTTCGAGCCGGCCTGAATGGCGAAAGCCGAGCTTTTCGTGCAGCCTGACCGAGGCGCTGTCGGCATGGCCGTCGCCGATCACCGCGATGATCTGGCGAAAACCCGCCGCCTCGGCCGCCGCGATCAAGGCTTGCATCAGCTGGAGACCGATGCCCTGGCCCTTGGCATCAGGCGCGACATAGACCGAATCCTCGACGATGAAGCGATAGGCCGGGCGCGGCCGGAAGGCGCCGGCATAGGCGTAGCCGAGCACTGCGCCGTCCTTCTCCGCCACCAGATAGGGAAAGCCGCCGGCCGTGAGCGTGGCGAATCGCGTGCCCATCTCGGCGCGGCTGGGCGGCTCCAGCTCGTAGCTCGCCGTTCCGTGTGTCACGGCGTCGGCGTAGATTTCGGTGATGGTGTCGAGGTCGGCGGCGCTGGCCGCCCGAATCACGATATTGCTCATTCTTTATGCAAGCCTTCTGTCTGCCTTCGATAACAGCAAACGCCGGCGCAAAAGAAAAGGGCGGCCGTTGGGCCGCCCTTTCCAAACCCGATGGTCCAGTCAGACCATGACGCGAAGCCTTATCGGCGGTCGCCCATGAACTGCAGCAGGAACATGAACAGGTTGATGAAGTCGAGATAGAGCCTCAGCGCGCCCATGATGGCCTTGCGGCCGGCGATATCGGAAGCGTCGCCCTCGAAATACATCTCCTTGATCTTCTGCGTGTCATAGGCGGTGAGGCCGGCGAAGACGAGCACGCCGATCGCCGAAACAGCGAAGGACAGTGCCGACGACTGCAGGAAGATGTTGATCACCATCGCGATGATGATGCCGAACACGCCCATGATCAGGAACGAGCCCATCGCCGTCAGGTCGCGCTTGGTCGTGTAGCCGAACAGCGACAGCGCGCCGAAGGCGGCGGCGGTGGCAAAGAAGGTCTGCGAAATGCTGGCCGTGGTGTAGACCAGGAAGATCGACGACAGCGACAGGCCGACGAGGCCGGCATAGACCCAGAAGGTCGTCTGCGCCGCCGAAACGCTCATCGATTGGACGCGGAACGACAGGAACAGCACGGCGGCCAGCGGCGCCAGCATCACCACCCAGCGCAGCGGCGATCCGAAGATCGCGTAGCCGAACGACGTCAGCATCTCGCCGCTCGGCAGCGTCGCGACGGCCGAGGCCGGATCGGTGGTGGTGGCCAGCATGATCGTGCCGACAGCGGCAAGGCCGGTGATGAGGAGGCCAAGCCCCATCAGATTGTAGACCTTGATCATATAGGCGCGCAGGCCCTGGTCGATGTCGACGGCTGCGCCGGGCACGGCGCGCGTCTGGAAGTTGCGAATGGGTTCAGCCATTGTAGTCCTCTATTGCTTCTGCCCCGTCCGGTGTCAGATCCTGTTGGGACGTAAATCCACCGGACCCAGGCGCCGCTGGCGGGGCTCCAGCATGCCTGTGGCGAAATATGATGGTTATTCGCGTCAAGAACAAGACCGTAACCGGATGTAACGGTTCGTGAGGGGCCGAAATGCGGATTCTCGGGCTTTCCAGCCGCCATCCTTACCAAGATTTAATCCGCGATAGCGGCGTCGGCCCCGGAACTACAGCTCGCGCAACACCGGCGCCGCCTTGTGGCCGAGCACCCGCCAGGTGCCGGCGAGGCCGATGCCGACGGTGATCACAAGCGCAAAGACGATGGTCGCCACCGCCACCTGCGGCATGAAATGCGACGGCAGGGTCATGATACGGGCGACAATGTACCAGGCCGCGATGCCGCCAGCCGCCAGCGCGAAGATGGCGGTGGCCAGTCCGATCAGCATGTATTCGAGGGAGAACGCCGTGATCAGCGTTCGCCTTGTGGCGCCGAGCGTCTTCAGCACCACCGCGTCGTGGATGCGCGCCCGGTTGCCGGCGGCGAGCGCGCCGGCCAGCACCAGCACCGAAGCGACCAGCGCCACGCCGGCCGCCGCGCGAATCGCCGTGCCGAGCTGCCCGACCAGCCGGTTGACGACATCGAGCGCGTCCTTGACCCGCACCGTCGTCACCGCGGGAAAGGCGCGGGTGACGGCATTGAGGACGCGCGCGTCGTCGGCCGTGGTGGCGCTCCTTTCGGTCAGCGTCGCCATCCAGCCATGCGGGGCCCCGGCGAATGTGTTGGGCGAGAACACCATGACGAAGTTGATCCCCATCGTTTCCCATTGGACCTGACGGAAATTGGCGATCTTTGCCGTCACGTTGCGGCCGAGCACATTGACGGTGACGGTGTCGCCAAGCTTCAGTCCGATCTCCTGGCCCTCATGCGCCGAGAAGGAAACCAGCGGCTCGCCGGCATAATTGTCCGGCCACCATTTGCCCTCGGTCAGCGTCGCATTTTCCGGTTGTTTGGCATCATAGGTCAGGCCGCGATCGCCTTTCAGCACCCAGGCGCCTGCGGCCGGCACCTTGACCTTGTCGACATCGACGCCGTTGAGCGCCATCACCCGGCCGCGCAGCATCGGCACTTTGGCCAGCGTCCCCTTTGGCGCCTCCTTGGCGATCAGCGCGGAGAACGCATCGACATCGCTGCCTTGGATGTCGACGAAGAAGAAGTTCGGCGCCCGCTCCGAAAGGCTGCCGGAGATCTGCTGCCGCAGATTGCCGTCGATCAGCGCCAGCGTCACCAGCAGCGTCAGCCCGAGCCCCAGCGACAGCACCACCGACGGCGTCAGGGCGCCTGGCCGGTGGATGTTGCCGACGGCGAGCCTGAGCGCCACGAAGCGCACGCGCGGGCTTTTTCTCGCCGCCCATTGCACCAGCGCGCCGACCAGGCGCAGCACCAGGAAGGCGAAGATGGTGGCACCGACGAAGATCGAGGCGATGCGCTGGTCGCCCGAGAACAGGATGGCGAGCGCCGCCAGCAACAGCGCGATGCCGAGCGCCGAAGCGACATAGACGGGCCGCGGCTGGCCGCGGCCTTCAAGCCCCATCTCGCGGAACAGTGCCGTCGCCGGCACGTCGCGGGCGCGCCCGAGCGGCAGCAGCGCGAAGGCCAGCGTCACCAGCAGGCCGAACAGCGCCGCCATGGCGAGCGCGCCAGGATAGAAGCCGCCCTGCGCCGGCACCGGAATGACGGATTGGAGGGCGGCACTTGCCACGAACGGCATCAGCGCGCCGAGCACCAGGCCGGCGGCGATGCCGAGGGCGGCAATGATCAGGATCTGCACGAGATAGACAGCAAAGACGAAGCCGCCGGAAGCACCGAGGCTCTTGAAGGTGGCGATGACGCCGCGCTTGCCGTCGAGATAGGCGCGCACCGCATTGGCGACGCCGACGCCGCCGACCACCAGCGCCGTCAGCCCGACCAGCGTCAGGAATTGCGAGAAGCGTTCGATGTTGGACGACAGCGCCGGCGCCGCATTGTCGCGCGTGCGGATCGACCAGCCGGCCTCGGGAAAGTTTTGCGCCGCCTGATCCTGAATGGCCTTGAGCCCCGCCTCGCCGGCGTCGGCCGGCAGCCGGATCTTGTAGGCGTTTTCGACCAGGCTGCCTGGTTGCACCAGCCCGGTGGCGGCCAGACCTTCGGCCGAGATCATCAGCCTCGGCGCGAAGCCGAAACCGTCGGACACGGCATCCGGCTCGGTGATCAGTCTGGCGCGCAATTCGAAGGTCGCCGTGCCGAGCTTCAGCCGGTCGCCGGGCTTGAGATGCAGCCTTTCGAACAGCAGATCGGGGGCGGCCGCGCCGAAGACGCCGAATTCTTCGCCGAACAGTTCCTGCTTCGACAACTTCGGTTCGGTCTCCAGCGCGCCATAGAGCGGATAGGCGTCGTCGACCGCCTTGGCCTCGACCAGTGCCTGATCCGAGCCGTCGGCCAGCCGCGCCATCGAGCGCATGCTGGCGGTGCGCGAAACGGTGCCGAGCCCGTCGAGGAAGCCGCGCTCGGCCTGGCTGGCGTCGCGCTGATTGATCTGGAAGCGGAGATCGCCGCCAAGCAGCGTCTGGCCCTGATCGGCGACGCCGGCGCTGATCGAGCGGGCAACCGAATTGACGCCGCCGATCGCCGCGACGCCGAGCGCGATGCAGGCAAGGAAGATCAGGAAGCCGGACAGGCCGCCGCGCATTTCGCGCAGCGAGAAGCGGACCGCGAGTTTCAGCGTCTGCGCCAGCGGCATCAGGCGGTGACCTTCAGGGGCGCCGGTGTTTCAATCCGGCCCGAACGCATCGAAACCTGGCGCGAACAACGCGCCGCCAGCGCCGGATCGTGGGTGACCAGCACCAGCGTCATGCCGCGCTCGGCCGCCTTGGAGAACAGCAGGTCGGCGACCTGCCGCCCGGTCGCCTGGTCGAGATTGCCGGTCGGCTCGTCGGCGATAAGGATGCGCGGCGACGGCGCCAGCGCCCGGGCGATCGCCACGCGCTGCTGCTCGCCGCCGGAGAGTTCGCCGGGATAATGGGTGACGCGGTCGCTCAGGCCCACCGCCGCCAGTTCGCGTGCCGCCACCGAAAACGGATCGGCATGGCCGGCCAGCTCCAGCGGCACCGCGACATTCTCGAGCGCCGTCATATTGGGGATGAGGTGGAAGGACTGGAAGACGATGCCAATGTTTCGGCCGCGAAACGAAGCAATCTGGTCCTCGCTTTTGCCGTTGAGCAGCTCGCCGGCGATTCGTACCGTGCCCGAATCGACCCGTTCCAGGCCTGCCAGCACCATCAACAGTGTCGACTTGCCGGACCCCGAAGGGCCGACGATGCCGGTCGCCTCGCCGCGCCCCACTTCGAGGCTGACGTCCTTGAGCACATGGACAGACGAAGCGCCCTCGCCGAGCGTCAGCGATACGTCTTTCAGCGCGATGACGGCTTCTGTCAAAATGAAAGTGTCCTATATGGAACGTGAAGGCTCTGTTTGCCGGAAGCCGGGAAGAATCTTTTGGTCATATGGGGCCTGCCGCATGTCTTTCAAACGCCAGATAGCCGCAGGCTTGATCCTTTTCCTCGCCCTTTGCGGCGCCATTTCGTCGGCGCGGGCCGAGCCCTTCAAGATCGTCGGCTTCGGTGACAGCCTGATGGCGGGTTACGGTCTCGGGCCTGGCGAGGGTTTTACCGACAAGCTCCAGGCCGCCCTGCGCGCCAAGGGCCGTGACGTGGCCGTCGCCAATGCCGGTGTTTCCGGCGACACCACCAGCGGCGGCCTGGCGCGGCTCGACTGGTCGGTGCCGGACGGAACCCGGCTGGTCATCCTCGAACTCGGCGCCAACGACATGCTGCGCGGCGTCTCGCCCGATATCCCCAGGAACAACCTCGACGAGATGCTGGCCAGGCTCAAGCGGCGCAACATCGCCGTGCTCCTGGCCGGCATGCGCGCCGCGCCCAATCTCGGCGCCGACTATCAGACCGCCTTCGACCGCATCTTTCCGGAGCTGGCGAAAAAATACGATGTCACGCTCTACCCGTTCTTCCTCGACGGCGTCGCCGGGCAGCCCGGCATGCAGCTCGAGGATGGCCTGCATCCGAGCGCCAAGGGGGTCGACCAGATGGTCGAGCGCATCCTGCCGACGGTCGAGAAGGCCATCGCGGCGGTGCCCGGAGGCGCGTGAGGCCGGGCGGAACCGCTTTCCGTTAGGGAAGTTTTTAGCAAAGCCTGTGACCAATAAACCTCTTGCTCCATCAGCCTATCGATGATTCGCTATAGGTGACAGTTCGATTCGAGGAAGGGAGGCTCTTCATGCCGCGTCTTTTCACCGCCCTCGAAATTCCGCGTGATGCTGCCCTTTCGCTGTCCCTGCTCCGGGGCGGCCTGCCGGGGGCCCGCTGGATCGATGTCGAAAACTACCATCTGACGCTGCGCTTCATCGGCGATGTCGAAGGCCATGTCGCCGACGAGATCGCCAACGCGCTGGACCGCGTCCACCGCCCTTCCTTCTCGCTGACACTGTCCGGTGTCGGCGCTTTCGGCCAGAAAAAGCCGCACGCCGTATGGGCCGGCGCGTCCGCCTCGCCAGATCTGGCAGCGCTTCAGGGCGAGATCGAGCGCATCTGCCAGCGGCTCGGCATCCCCGCCGATCCGCGCAAGTTCATGCCACACGTCACACTGGCGCGGCTGCGCAATTCGAGCCCGCTGGATGTCGCGCAATATCTGTCGGCACGCGGCAATTTCTCGACATTGCCGTTCCGCATCGGCCGCTTCGTCCTGATGTCGTCGCGCGATTCGGTCGGCGGCGGCCCCTACATCGTCGAGGAGGCCTGGCCGCTGTCCGGCAACGATGCCCGCGCCGCCAGCCGCGTCGCCAGCGCCTCCGACGCTTCGCGGATCATGCGGTAGACCGAAGCGAACGCATCTTCGCCGTCATAATAGGGATCGGGCACGTCACGCGCCTGTCCATGCGCGAACTCTAAAAACAGGTGCACCCGGTCCCGTGCGGGCGCCAGCGCCTCGAGGTCGGCGACGTTCGAGCGGTCCATGCCGAGGATCAGGTCGAAACGGGAGAAATCCTCACGCCGGACCTTGCGTGCTCTCTGTCCGGAAATGTCGATGCCGTGACGCATCGCGACGGCGATCGAGCGTGGATCGGGGGCCGAGCCGACCTCCCAGCCGCTTGTGGCGGCCGAATCGAGCAGCATGTCGCGGCCCCGGCCGCGCTCGGCCCAGACGGCGCGAAAAACACCTTCCGCCAGTGGCGAGCGGCAGATGTTGCCGAGGCAGACGAACAGAATGGAATTTATCGGCTTCATGCTCATTCGATATGCGCCGTTTGTGCATTTGGAACCCCAAAACCGCACAGCACTTCGGGGCGACTTGCACTATGGTGAGGGTCAAATTCGAAATAGCACGGGAAATCATCATGACGAGAGAAAAACTCAGCAAGGACGCCATCACCGCCGCCCTTGCCGAACTCGGCGACTGGTCGCTGGCCGCGGACGGTGGCTCGATCAAGCGCAGCTTCGTCTTCAGGAATTTCTCCGAAGCCTTCGCCTTCATGACCCGCGTCGCGCTGGCGGCCGAAAAGATGGACCATCATCCCGACTGGTCGAATGTCTACAAGACCGTCGACGTGACGCTCAACACCCATGACGCCGGCGGCGTCACGGCGCTCGACATAGCGCTGGCAAAGAAGATGAACCGCTATTTCGGCGGCTGAGTGCACGCCTGGCCGTGAGCGGTGACCCCAAATCGGCACCGGCATCTTGCAGCCGGGTCCGGCTTTCACCACATTTTCGCTCGCGAGGCATGCGCCAGGACGCGCATGAGACCCGCAAGGAGTGATTGATGGCGCGACAACCCGGTTTTGATTTCTTCGGCTTTGGCGACAGGCTGGGCGGCGAGGGCGAAGTGCGCGAGAAATTCTGGCGCACGGCCAAGAAGGCCGCGCGGCAGATCCCGTTCATGGAAGAGGTCGTTGCCGCCTATTACTGCGCCATGGACAAGAACACGCCGCTGCGCGCCAAGGGCATATTGGTGGCCGCGCTCGGTTATTTCGTCCTGCCGGTGGACCTCATCCCCGACTTCGTCGTCGGCCTCGGTTTCACCGACGACATCGCGGTGCTGACCGCAGCGATCACCGCCGTCAGCGCCCACATCACGCCGGCACATCGCCAGGCCGCCAAGGACGCCATTGCCGACAAGGGCTGAGCGTCGTCACGTGGCGCTTGGCCTGTGGACAGAGGCGTTTGGAGGCCCTGCTGAAAAGTCAAACTCTTGCCGCTTTCGTGGCCTCCAAGTCGCCGAAGGGACGTCGCGCCGGCCGCTGACAAGGCGGCGGTGCGGGAATGGCGGCGGTTTCCGGGGGTGAGCGTCCTTTTCTTGAGGGAAATTCACCGTTTGGTAACCCAGATTAAATCAAAATGAAGCGACGGCTGGACGCCATGCGGCCCGCCCCCGCACCATTTGGAATACGGGAAAGACGATGCGCGGATTGATAGCACTGGTTTCGAGTCTGGTCCTGGTGGCCTCGGCAGCGCCTGTTCTGGCGCAGCAGGCGACCAAGATCGGCCAGCACAATGCCTGGGGCACCTATAGCTACCAGGCATCGGGCGGCAAGGTCTGCTACGTGCTCACCGTGCCGACCGACAAGCAGCCGCCGACGCTCGACCATGGCGACATGTTCTTCTTCGTCAGCCAGCGTCCCGGCCAGCAGGTATCCTACGAGCCGCAATTCATCGCCGGCTACAATTTCCAGGAAGGCTCCAAGGCCACCGTCACCATCGACAAGAAGTCCTTCTCGATGTTCACGCGCGGCAAGTCGGCCTGGGTCGAGAACGCCGCCGAGGAACCGGTGCTGATCGCCGCCATGAAGACCGGCACCGACATGAAGGTGACGGCGAAGTCCGGCCGCGGCAACCCCACCTCCTATGTCTTCTCGCTGAAGGGCATTTCGGCGGCGCTGACGTCGATCGCCAAGTGCAAATAGGCAAACCTTCGTTTTGAAGCGAATGGCCGGGCCGCAAAGCCGGCCCTTTGCTTTTTCAGCCCTGACCTGGCTCCGGAACTGTCTCGGCCCGCCGCCGCCGGATCGCCTCGGCGATGAAGACGCGCGACAGTGCATGATAGAGCGGCTCGTGCGAAATCAGGCGCGCAGTGCCATAGCCCAGCATCGAGGCCAGCATCAGCGCGATGACATTGTCGTGATTGCCGGTCATTTCCAGGATGATGACGAAGGCCGTCATCGGCGCCTGCACGACGCCGGCGAAATAGCCGGCCATGCCGAGCAGCGCGGCGGCACCAGCGCCGGCGCCAAACAGCAGCCCGAGCGAACTGCCGATGCCGGCGCCGACCGCCAGCGACGGCGCGAAAATGCCGCCGGGAATGCCCGAGACCATCGACAGCAGCCCGGCCAGGAATTTTTCCACGAAGAAGAACCAGGGCAGCGGCGTGCCTTCGACAGCGCCGCGCGCCTGTGCGTAGCCGGTGCCGAAGGTCAGCCCGCCGGAGGCGATGCCGATCGCCGCCACGCCAAGCCCGCAGACAGCCGCCACCAGCAGTGCGCGAGCCAAAGGCTGCTGCGTGTGCCAGCGCCGGATCCGCCGTGTGATCTTCAGCGCCAGCAGCGAGAACAGCGCGCCGAAGCCGCCGCCGATGACGCCGCAGCCAAGCACCAGCGGCCAGTCGGCGGCAAAGGCGATGGTTTCCTTGGAGACGCCGAAATAGGTATAATTGCCGAGCAGGCCGAGCGAGGCGAGGCCGGCCAGGATCACCGCCGTCAGCACCAGCCCGTTGGTGCGCGCCTCATAGGTGCGGCCCATCTCCTCGATAGCGAAGACGATGCCGGCGAGCGGCGTGTTGAAGGCGGCGGCGATCCCGGCGGCCGAGCCGGCCAGGATCAGGCCGCGCGCCTGCGCCATGCCGCCCCAGCGCGCCGCCTGCAGCATCAGCGAGGCGCCGACCTGCACGGTCGGACCCTCGCGGCCGATCGAAGCGCCGCAGAACAGGCCGATGACGGTAAGCGCGATCTTGCCTGCCGCCAGGCGAAGCGAAAGGAGATGACCGCGATCCTCGTCGTCGCGCAAATGGCGAGCGGCGATCGCCTGCGGAATGCCGCTGCCCTGCGATCCGGGGAAAAAGGCCTGGGCAAGCCAGGCGCAGAGCACGAAGCCGAGCGGCGTTATGATCAACGGCAGGTAGAAACGCCAGCCGCCACCGTTGCCGGTGACGAGGTGAAACAGCGCTTGCGCCCGGTCGGCCAGTATCGCGAACAGCACGCTGATCAGGCCGATCGAGATGGCGCCGGCCCAGAAGACGAGCCGCGGCTGCCAGACGCGCCGCGAGGCCCACATCGCCTGTGAGCGCCGCAACATCGGGTATTTTCGCGATATGCCGGCCATCCGCGCCTCATTGTGGTGGCCCGGCCTAGCACACCCACGGAGCCGATCAAGCCTGTGGGGCTGATCCACGCGTCGGATCCCGCCGGCGTACACCGGCGGGATCCGGGCTGGCTCACATGGCCATTTTTTCACATTCGGCCTGAGCCTTCTTGGTCGACGTATCGATCATGTAGGCTTTGCCCTTGGCGTCGGTCATCATCATCATGCAGTGCTTGATCGGCTTTGCCATCTTCATCATCTCGGCGCCCATCTTTGCATCCGGCATCATGGTGCCCATATGCCCGTCCGGCATGATCGCCATCACTTCTCCACCCTTCATCATGGTCATCGTGCCCATCGCGTCTTCGGCAAATGCCTGCGAGGCGGAAAGGCCGACGAGGCCGGCAATGACGGCGAACTTGATAGAGTTCATTCTGCATACTCCCATTTTGTAGAGGCATAGTTGCCCCATTCAGACTTCGCAGGCGCGATGGGAATCGTTACGCGAACACGATCATGTGATCGGTCAATAGGGGCTGGCGTCCAATCAGGCGGAAGCATTGCTTCGGTGCAAGGTCGACCCCCACTCCGGGGAAGCCGCTCGTCAATCGCGCCGCCGCCGCAAGACAGGCATAACCCTGCACAGGAGGAGAAAAGCCCGGCAGGGCAATGAAGGCCAGCGCCGACCTTCAAGGTCAGGCGATCATACAATGAAGCGCACTGCATGACTCCGCGCTCAACCTGTGCTATGCGCCGCGCTTCAGTTCCCGGCACGATGAATGAAATCGGCCGCAAAACGCTTATATCAGTGCGACCATGACCCTTTCCTTCGACCTCACCACTGAAGGTGCCCGTGACGCGTTGCGCGCCCGCGCCGCGCCCGAGAAGCCGTCGCTGATCGGCCTGACGCGGGCCGAGCTCGCGGAGGCGCTCGTCGCGTCCGGTATCGTGCCGGAGCGCCAGGCAAGGATGCGCGCCCAGCAGCTCTGGCACTGGATGTATGTGCGCGGCGTCTCCGACTTCGCCGGCATGTTCAACATCTCCAAGGACCTGCGCGCCGAGCTCGACAAGCATTTCACCGTCGCGCGTCCCGAGATCGTCGAGGAGCAGATTTCTTCCGACGGTACCCGCAAATGGCTGTTCCGCTTTCCGGCGCGCGGCGCCGGCCGGCCGGTCGAGATCGAGACCGTCTATATTCCCGAGGAAGGCCGCGGCACGCTTTGCATCTCCTCGCAGGTCGGCTGCACGCTGACCTGCTCCTTCTGCCACACCGGCACGCAGAAGCTGGTGCGCAATTTGACGGCGGAAGAGATTCTCGCCCAGCTGCTCACCGCGCGCGACCGGCTCGGCGATTTCCCCGACCGCGACACGCCGGACGGCGCCATCGTGCCGGCCGAGGGCCGCAAAGTGTCCAACATCGTCATGATGGGCATGGGCGAGCCGCTCTACAATTTCGAGGCTGTGAAGAAGGCGCTGCTGATCGCTTCCGACGGCGACGGGCTTTCCCTGTCGAAGCGGCGCATCACGCTGTCGACCTCCGGCGTCGTGCCGGAAATCTTCCGCACCGGCGAGGAGATCGGCGTCATGCTGGCGATCTCGCTGCATGCCACCAATGACGATCTGCGCGACCTCTTGGTGCCGATCAACAAGAAGTATCCGCTGAAGGAACTGATCGCCGCCTGCCGCGCCTATCCCGGCCTGTCGAACGCCAAGCGCATCACTTTCGAATATGTGATGCTGAAGGACGTCAACGATTCCATCGAGGATGCCAAGGGCCTGATCAAGCTGCTCAAGGGCATTCCGGCCAAGATCAATCTGATCCCGTTCAACCCGTGGCCGGGCACCAACTACCAGTGCTCGGACTGGGAGACGATCGAGAAATTCGCAGACTACATCAACAATGCCGGCTATGCCTCGCCGATCCGCACACCGCGCGGCCGCGACATCCTCGCCGCCTGCGGCCAGCTGAAATCGGAATCCGAGCGCATGCGAAAAGTGGACCGGCTGGCGCTGGAAGCCATGATGATCGCGGGGCACGGGGAGGCGTGAGCCGTCTCGTCGTCGGGCTCAAACGTATCGCCATGATAGCCGTCGGTTACATCGCCGGTGTGCTGACCTCGATCCTGGTGCCGGTGCTGCTGATCACGCTGCTGGAAGGTATCGAGTACGGCAACTGGTCGCTGGTCTTCACCTTCGACTGGCTGCGGTCGTTTCCGCTCGCCGTGCTGACCGTGGCGGTCTGCGCGCTGCTGATCGTCGGGCCTGCGATCCTGGTCGCCGAATGGTTTTCGCTGCGGGGATGGTTCTATTTCGCGGTCACGGGCGCGATCACCTCCATCGCCTTTGGCGTCCTTGTCCCGGGCTCGGCCGGAGGCTTTGTGTTCAATCCAGGCTTTCTCGGCTTCCTGGCCACGGCCGGCACCGCCGCCGGTTCGGTCTACTGGCTGTTGGCCGGGCGCGAGTCCGGCCGTCTGACGCCGCGGGATCCCGGATGACCCGTCTCGTCGCCTATCTCGTGCGCTTTGCCATGATCCTGTTCGGCTATGCCGTCGCCTCGCTGGCGGCGAGCGCTTTCCTCAACGTGCTGTTCCTGGCCTCGCTCGGCTATACGCCTGACCACACATACCCGACGGCGACGGCGTCGCTGTATTTCTCGATCCCCTTCGTCGCTGTGTTCGTCGCCTATTTCGCTTTCCTGCCGGCGGTGATCGTCATCCTGCTTGCCGAAATCCTCGGCCGGCGCGACTGGCTGTACTACGCGCTGGCGGGCGCGGTGGTGGCGGGCGTTTTCCTCGG
Organism: Mesorhizobium sp. WSM4308; assembly: GCF_002294905.1. NCBI lineage: Bacteria > Pseudomonadati > Pseudomonadota > Alphaproteobacteria > Hyphomicrobiales > Phyllobacteriaceae > Mesorhizobium > Mesorhizobium sp. WSM4308. The sequence goes on from NZ_NSFW01000015.1 coordinate 158,391, forward strand.
CCTGGTCGACCACGCCCAAGAGTCCACCTTCGCGATCACCGACGCCAGCGCCATCATGGCGGTGATCGGCGGCGGCATGGTCGGCGGTATCTTCTACTGGCTGAGCGCCGGGCGCTGGGCCGGAAACTGGTGGAAAGAGGCGAACGCGCCTACTTCGCCTGGGCCGTCAGGATCTTGAGCGCGAAGGCCGAGAACACGCCGGCGAAGAGATAGTCGACCACCCGCGTGACGCGCGGGCTGGCCTTCATCGCCGCGGAAAATTTCTCCGCCGCCAGCACCATCGGCACCGTCACCGGGATCGACAGCACGATGAACATCGAGCCCAGGAAGAACAGCTTTCCCGGCGCGTTCGGGTCATGCGCGGAGACGAACTGCGGCAGGAAGGTCATGAAGAACAGGATGATCTTGGGATTGAGCAAATTGACGCCGAGCCCGGCCGCCCAGCTGCGCAGCAGCGAGATCTGCGGGCCTATCTTCTTTTCCGGCGAAAAGGCCGAGCCCTTGGCGATGGCCTGCCAGGCCAGGAAGACGAGATAGCCGGCGCCAAAGATCTTCAGCACGAAAAAGGCCATCGGCGAGGCGACGATCAGCGCCGAGACGCCGACCACCACCAGCGTGGTGTGGATCAGCGTGCCGCACAGCGCGCCGGCCATCGAGGCAAAGCCGGTGGCGCGCCCCTGGCTCAGCGTGCGCGAGACGAACAGGGTCATGTCGGGCCCGGGCGTGATCGCCAGGATCACGGTGGCGATGGCGAACTGGATCAGCGTGGCGGTGTCGGGAATGAAGGACATGGCAGGCCCCAGGAAACGCATAGGCCTATACAGCATGCGCCGTGCCGGCGCCAGATAAAGCGTTGATCCAGCAAGGCAATCGCTTTCCGCAATGACAGTTCCCGCTCGTGGCGGCGAGCGTCAGCCGGTGGCTGTCCTCACCCTGACAGGCACCTCGAAGGTGGGCGGGCCGTCCTGGCCGTCAAGCCTGCCGATGAGCACGATCTGATCGATCGGCTTGGGGCGGCCGAGGAAATAGCCTTGCGCCTCGTTGCAGCCCTCGACCTGCAGGATGCTGAGCTGGACATCGGTCTCGACGCCTTCGGCAAGCACGGGAATGTCGAGGCTGCGCCCCAGCGTCAGCACGGCGCGGATGATCGCCTTGGCCTGCGGGCTGCGCTCGACATCGGCCATGAAGGAGCGGTCGAGCTTGATCTTGTCGAACGGGAACGAGCGCAGCGTGTCGAGCGAAGAATAGCCGGTGCCGAAATCGTCGATCGCGATCGTCACCCCCAGCGCCTTGATCTGGCGCAGCACGTGCAGCGTGCGCACCTTGTCGGCGACGATCGTCGATTCGGTCAGCTCGAGCTCGAGACGCTTCGGCGACAGGCCGGTCTCGACTAGGATTTGGTGGACGAGCGTGGCGAGATCGGCATGGGCGAACTGCACCGGCGACAGATTGACCGCGATCTTGTGGCCATTGTCCCAGGAGGCGGCCTGGCGGCATGCCGTGCGCAGCACCCATTCGCCGATCGCCAGGATGGAACCGTTTTCCTCGGCGATCGGAATGAATTCGGCGGGCGGAACCATGCCGTGCACGGGGTGCGTCCAGCGCAGCAACGCCTCGTAGCCGCACGTGGCGCCGGTCTGCACCGAGGTCTGCACCTGATAGTGCAGCGAGAGTTCGCCATGGTCGATCGCCTGACGAAGGTCGGTCGCCAGCGCCCGGCGCGCCCGCGCCGTCTCGTCCATCGCCGATTCGTAAAAGCAGACGGCCCGCGTCACGTCGTTCTTGGCCCGGTACATGGCCAGATCCGCATTGCTGACCAGCCTCTCCCGGTCGGCCCCGTCGCGCGGATAGACGGCAACCCCGATGCTGGCGCCGGTAACGCTCTCGAAATCGTCGATCCGCAACGGCTCGAACAATGATTTCTCCAGCCGCGACACCAGGCCGAGCAGGTCGTTCTGGTCCTTGAAGCGCTTGATGGCGGCAAATTCGTCGCCGCCGAGCCGGGCGACGAACTCGCCGTCGCCGGCCAGCTTCGCCAGCCTGCGGGCAATGATCTTGAGCGCCTGGTCGCCGGCCGCGTGTCCCCTGAGGTCGTTGATTTCCTTGAACCGGTCGAGGTCGATGACGATGACGGCGGTCATCGTGTCTCTATCCTCGCGCGCCCGCTCGATCTCATGGTCGAGGCGGTCGTTGAAGGAGACCCGGTTGGCAAGGCCGGTGAGCGAGTCGTTGAGGGCAAGATGCTGCAGCCGCTCGAAGCTCTCGAGCCGGCCGCGTTCGTCGATCAGATAGCTGGCGAACCCGGTGGCGGCGACGATCAGGCCGACCACGGCGACCGCGACGGCCATGGCTTCCAGGATGTCGGGATTGGTGCCCGTGGTGATGAAGGAAAGCGGCGTCACCGCCACCGCCGCCATCGCGGTGAAATGCAGGCCGACGATCGCCAGCACCAGAAGGCCGATGCCGACATAGTGCGACCAGCGGTACGGCCGGCGCATCGCATGGCCGACCGCCACGGAGGAGAATGCCATCGCGATCAGCACCGAAGCGATGACGTAGCCGGCGTCCCATTCGACGATGCCGGCCACGTGATAGGCCATCATGCCGGTATAGTGCATGGCCGAGATCGCCAGCCCGACAAGGCATCCGCCCCATTCCGGCGCCAGGCCGCGGCCTTTGTCGAGCGCAAGACCGAAGCCCGCCCCGGTGCCGACCATGGCGATGACCAGGGAGATCATGGTGAGCGCCGGATCGAAGGTGATCGGCGCGCCGGGCTGATAGGCCAGCATGGCGATGAAATGCGTGCACCAGATCGAGGAACCGGCCGCGACCGCGGTCAGGAAAAGCCATCCCCGCATCTGCACGCCGACGGTTTTCCTGGCGCGGTCCAGAAGGCCGATCGTCACCCAGCAGCCGGTGACGCACATCAGCGCCGCCAGCAGGACGAGCCACAGATTATGCTCCGTGACGATGCATGATATGACGCGCATCAGGAATGGTCCAAGCCCGAGACACCCGCAATGAGCAGGCAAAAGCCGCTTGGCCACCCGTTGCGTGGCCAGGGCAGTTCCGTGTCGCTGCTTTAGCGGCAGGACGTGAAAACTTGCTTAAATCCGGCGCATAAATGCAGCCCATGATTGTAGCAGGTTGTTTTCCCAGGAACTTGGTCGCGAACTGAGGACCGCGCCAGCGAAAAGCCTGAGGCGGTTCCATGCCCTCGCCGCGCGCTGGATCAGCAGTCTGGCGCCGCGCCTGCTTGCTCGCTTTGCCGTTCCTGCTAAAAGGCGCTCCGACAATGCGTGACGCCCTTGCCCAGGCGTCTGCCACCGACGGAGCAGAAATGTCCAAGACCAAAGACGTCAAGAAAGTCGTGCTCGCCTATTCCGGCGGCCTCGACACATCCATCATCCTGAAATGGCTGCAGACCGAACTCGGTGCCGAAGTCGTCACCTTCACCGCCGATCTCGGCCAGGGCGGCGAGCTGGAGCCGGCACGCAAGAAGGCCGAGATGATGGGCATCAAGGACATCCGCATCGTCGATGTGCGCGAGGAATTCGTCGCCGATTTCGTCTTCCCGATGTTCCGCGCCAACACCGTCTACGAAGGCACCTATCTGCTCGGCACCTCGATCGCACGGCCGCTGATCTCCAAGCACCTCGTCGAGATCGCCAGGGAAACCGGCGCCGATGCGATCGCGCATGGCGCCACCGGCAAGGGCAACGACCAGGTGCGTTTCGAGCTGTCGGCCTATGCGCTGAACCCTGACATCAAGGTCATCGCGCCGTGGCGCGACTGGTCGTTCAAGTCGCGCACCGACCTGATCAACTTCGCCGAGCAGCACCAGATCCCGGTGGCCAAGGACAAAAGGGGCGAGGCGCCGTTCTCGGTCGACGCCAACCTGCTGCACTCCTCTTCCGAAGGCAAGGTGCTGGAAGATCCCTGGAGCGAGCCGCCGGAATTCGTCCACCAGCGCACCGTCTCGCCGATGGACGCGCCGGACAAGGTCACCGAGATCGAGATCGAATTCCTGAAGGGCGATCCGATCGCGCTCAACGGCAAGAAGCTGTCGCCGGCGACCATGCTGACCGCTCTCAACGATCTTGGCCGCGACAACGGCATCGGCCGGCTCGACCTGGTCGAGAACCGCTTCGTCGGCATGAAATCGCGCGGCGTCTACGAGACGCCCGGCGGCGCCATCCTGATCGTGGCCCACCGCGCCATCGAATCGATCACGCTCGACCGCAGCGCCGCGCACCTCAAGGACGAGTTCATGCCGCGCTATGCCGAGCTCATCTACAACGGCTTCTGGTTCGCGCCCGAACGCCTGATGCTGCAGGCGATGATCGACAAGAGCCAGGAAGACGTCGAAGGCACGGTGCGGCTGAAGCTCTACAAGGGCAACGTCATGGTCACCGGCCGCAAGTCGAAGAAGACGCTCTATTCGGACGCGCTGGTCACCTTCGAGGATGACCGCGGCGCCTATGACCAGAAGGATGCCGCCGGCTTCATCCGCCTCAATGCGCTGAGGCTGCGCACGCTGGCCGCGCGCAACCGCAAGGGCTGATATCGACCCGAGATCAGGAGCATGCTCTACATGCCCGCATTGCACGCCGCTGCCGGAAGGGGTGAGTTCGCAACCTTCTACAAACGCCTCATCACCAACGGCAAAAAGCCAATGGTGGCCATCGCTGCCGTCATGCGAAAGATCGTCGTCACCTTAAACGCTAGGCTCAGGGACGCCGCCATTCCTCAGAGTTGATGACGAAGTAGGGGACTTCCACCAACACAAAAGCCCGGCGCATGGCCGGGCTTTTGTCGAACAGAGCACCCTCAGGAAAAGCGTGAAGCGGTTTTCCGTCCGGAATTGCCTCAAAACGAAGAGTTGGACTTCAATCAGTCGCCGTCGATCGCCGTGGCGATGCGCACGATGGCCTGCTGGTAGACGTTGGCGTCGTTCCAGCCGGCAATGGCACCGACATTGTCCGCCGCGCTCGCGCCCCGCCGCCAGCCATGGGCCTTGAGGAAGTTGGCGGTGGAAGCCAGCGCGGTGGCCTTGTCGCGCAGGTTGCCGCTGCCCACGCCATATTTCAGGACATTCCCGGGCAGGAACTGCGTATGGCCGATCTCGCCATGCGCGGCGCCAACCGACGAGGCGCTCAAGGCGCCGCGATCGACCAGCTTCAGCGCCGCAATGGCATGCGGATGAAAGAATTCCGGACGGCGGCAATCATAGGCAAGCGTCAAAATGGCCGAAACCGTATTCTGGTTGCCCATGGACGAACCGAAGCCGGTCTCCATGCCCCAGATGGCCAGCAACACACCGGGCGACACGCCGTAATTGCTTTCGATCTGGCTGAACAGCGCCGCGTTCGCCTTTTTCAGCGAACGGCCCTTGGAAATGATCGCCTCGCCGCCACGGCGCTTCATGAAGGCATCCACCGAGCCGCTGAACGCCTTGTGGATACCGCGATCGACGGAGATTGTCTTTGTCGCGTAAGTGGCGCCAGCCAAAGCGGCCAGACCCTTGGCGCCGACACCTTCGGACTTGGCCTGTGCGGCGAAGCCCGGTTTCCAGGCGTCGAAGCCGGCACCGGTGCTGCCACAGCTCGCCGCCGCCTGTGCACCCGTCGCCAGCCCAAGCACCGCCACCACCGCGGCCGCTAAAATCCTACCCTTGGCAAGAAATGCCATTTTGTTCTCCTGGTTGCCTGATTCACGTCCCATCAGCGAATTTGCCAGCGAAACTTGCATTTGTCACCGTCCGCGGCACGATGCTGGCGAATGCCGGGGAATTTGCCTACGATCAAGTGATTATTGTGGCGGGGTCGAAATAACCATGGAAGACGTTGATGTCGCATCGGCGGCCGTGCCTGTGCCAGCGCCCGGCATTTCGGTGTGCCTTTCGGCATAGGCGGCGTGATCATCGGCGATGGCGCGGCGGGGCTTGCCACGGCCAGGACCCTGCGTGCCATGGGCCGCATGCGGCGAAACATCATCGACACAGGCGGAACGGCGGCCGGCGCTCGGCGTTGGGCACCTGCCGCCCGCTGGCTCTGAGGTTTTGAGGCCGACATGAAACTGTTCGACTGCCCGCATTGCGGCCATCGTCTCTATTTCGAGAATGCGCAATGCCTGAATTGCTCCAGCCTCGTGCTCTACGATCCCGGGCATGCCCGCTTCGCCCTGTCGGGCGCCGACGGCATCTTCCAGTGCACCAATGCCGATGAATGCGCCTGCAACTGGATGGCCGAACCGGGACATGGGTTTTGCCGCGCCTGCGGGCTGAACCAGCTGATCCCCGATCTTTCCGTCGACGGCAACCGCCGACGCTGGATCCGGGTCGAGGCGGCCAAGAAGCGCGCCATCTATTCGCTGCTCGCCTTCGGCCTGCCGGTGGCGCCCAAACAGGCTCCTGCGGACGAGGTGGGCCTCGCCTTCGACTTCCTCGCCGATCCGATCGGCGGCGGGCCGGGCGGCGAACGCATCCTGACCGGCCATGACAATGGCCTGATCACGCTCAACGTCGCCGAGGCCGATTCAGCCGAACGCGAGAAGCGTCGCGTCGAGATGGGTGAGAATTACCGGACGCTGCTCGGCCATTTCCGCCACGAGCTCGGCCACTATTACTGGGATCGCCTGATCCGCGACGATCCGCAAAGGCTGGACGCTTTCCGAACTTTGTTCGGCGACGATCGAGCCGATTACGAACAGGCGCTGAAGACCTATTACGCCAACGGTGCCGCACCCGACTGGCAGCAAAACCACATCTCGGCCTACGCCACCTCGCATCCCTGGGAGGACTGGGCCGAGACCTGGGCCCACCATCTGCACATCACCGACACGCTGGAGATGGTCCACGCGCTGAACTTCCCGCTCGGCCGGCTGGAGACGGTGGAAGCCAATGACTTGCCGCGAGGCGACACCGGCGGAGAACTGCAGGCGGCCCCTTCGGAACCTGCCAACGCGCCCGAGCCCTTCGAAAAGATCCTTGCCCGCTGGCTGGTGCTGTCGGAAGCCTCCAATTCGATCAACCGCTGCATGGGCCTGCCCGACCTCTATCCCTTCGTCATTTCGGACGTGACGGCGCGAAAACTGGCCTTCGTTCACGAGCTTTTGACCGGCCTGCCGAACGACGTGGGAACAAATCGTGAGTTGGCGCAGGCGTTTTAGCCGGAACGCATGCGCCGCTGCCCCGTTTTCACCGCCGAGGGACCATGAAAACGGAGTGAAGCCATGAAATCCGTCTTGTTGCCCGCAATCGCCGGGATGATGACCGTGATGTCGGGCGCCGCCTTTGCCGACACCGCCGTCTCGGCCGTCACCGATCTCAACGTGCGCGCCGGGCCCGGTCCGCAATATCCTGTCATCGGCGTGCTCGCCGCCGGCCAGTCCGCGACGCTCAATGGCTGTATCGAAAACAGCAAATGGTGCACCATCGCCGAAGCCGGCGGCCAGGGCTGGGTCTATTCCGACTATGTAACGGCCGATTTCAGCGGCAGCCGGGTGATCCTGACGCAGCGTCCGCACGGCTCCAGCGTGGCAATCGTCTCGCCGCCGGGAGACATCGGCAATTATTCGACCGACTATACCGGGGCGATTGTCGCCGGCCAGCCGGCCGAGGACGCCTTTCCTCCGCCTCCGGCCGAGGTCCGCACCTATGTCGACACCCATCGCCTCGACCCCGTCTATCTCGACGGCGAGGTGGTGACCGGCGCGACCCTGCCCGACACGGTCGAGCTGCGCGAGATTCCGGACTACAACTACCGCTATGTCTATGTGAACGGTCAGCCGGCGCTGATCGACCCGCAGACGCGGCGCATCATGTACGTGGTGCGTTGACGGCGGTCGCGGTCGCGGCAACAGGTTGCCTGTATTGGGAAGCGACACCCTTTGCGACGGGATCCTTCTCCCCGTCACTATACGGGGAGAAGATGCCGGCAGGCAGATGAGGGGCTGCGCCGAGGTTCCGCCAAAAGCGCCGCCTGATTGCGACAAAAGCAACAGCGCGACCCGGCCCTTGTCTTGACTCCGCCGCCGATTTCCTGTCTACACGCCTCGAATTCCGCGACGAGTATCCCTCCGAGCAAGCCGACCAGGACGCCGAAGCCTCTTTGAGGTGGTGCTGTAAAGAGATCCTGGAGGCCAACACCCGGCAGCGCAATGCGCCCCCGGGTGCTTTTTGGTTTTGGGCTTTGCTTTTGCTTGGACAGTTGGCGCGAACGCATTACCTCTCGGGTCGAATGAACCGAGATCGAAGGACGCAATATGTTTGAATCGCTGCAGGAGCGTCTTGGCTCCATCCTGAACGGCCTGACCGGCCGCGGCGCGCTTTCCGAGGCTGATGTCTCGGCGGCGCTGCGCGAGGTGCGCCGTGCGCTGCTCGAGGCCGACGTGGCGCTCGAAGTGGTGCGCTCCTTCACCGACAAGGTGCGCGAGAAGGCTGTCGGCGCCGCGGTGCTGAAGTCGATCAAGCCCGGCCAGATGGTCGTCAAGATCGTCCATGACGAGCTGGTCGACATGCTGGGCGCCGAGGGCGTCGCCATCGACCTCAATGCGCCGGCCCCCGTCGTTATCATGATGGTCGGCCTGCAGGGCTCCGGCAAGACGACCACTTCGGCCAAGATCGCCAAGCGGCTGACCGAGCGCCAGAACAAGAAGGTTCTGATGGCCTCGCTCGACACGCGGCGGCCCGCCGCGCAGGAGCAGCTGCGCCAGCTCGGCGAGCAGACCAAGGTCGCGACGCTGCCGATCATTGCTGGCCAGAACCCCGTCGACATCGCCAAGCGCGCCGTGCAGGCCGCCAAGCTCGGTGGCCATGACGTCGTCATCCTCGACACCGCCGGCCGCACCCATATCGACGAGCCGCTGATGGTCGAGATGGCCGACATCAAGAAGGTGTCGAGCCCGCACGAGATCCTGCTGGTCGCCGATTCGCTGACCGGCCAGGACGCCGTCAACCTGGCGAAAAGCTTCGACGAGCGCGTCGGCATCACCGGCCTGGTGTTGACCCGCATGGACGGCGATGGCCGCGGCGGTGCCGCGCTTTCGATGCGCGCCGTCACCGGCAAGCCGATCAAGCTGATCGGCACCGGCGAAAAGATGGACGGGCTGGAGGAATTCCACCCCAAGCGCATCGCCGACCGCATCCTCGGCATGGGCGACATCGTCAGCCTGGTCGAGAAGGCCGCCGAGAACATCGACGCCGAGCAGGCGGCGGCGATGGCCAAGAAGATGCAGTCGGGCAAGTTCGACCTGAACGACCTCGCCCAGCAGCTTCAGCAGATGTCGAAAATGGGTGGCATGGGCGGCATCATGGGCATGATGCCCGGCATGGGCAAGATGAAGGACCAGATGGCCGCCGCCGGCCTCGACGACAGGATGTTCGGCCGCCAGCTCGCCATCATCTCCTCGATGACCAAGGCCGAGCGCGCCAATCCCGATATTCTCAAACACTCGCGCAAGAAGCGCATCGCCGCCGGCTCCGGCACCGACGCCGCCGAGATCAACAAGCTGTTGAAGATGCATCGCGGCATGGCCGACATGATGAAGGCGATGGGCGGCAAGGGCAAAGGCGGCGGCCTGATGCGCGGCATGATGGGCGGCCTTGCCTCCAAGATGGGGCTTGGTGGTTTGGGGGGCGGCATGATGCCCGGCGGCATGGGCGGCATGCCCGATCTCTCCAAGATGGACCCCAAGCAGCTCGAAGCCCTGCAGAAGCAGGCGCAGGCCGCCGGCCTCGGCGGCATGAAGGGCCTGCCCGGCGGACTTCCCGGCGGCGGCCTGCCTGGGCTGCCCGGCGGCATGAAACTTCCGGGGCTTCCCGGCCTCGGCGGCGGCGGACTGCCGGGCCTTGGCAAGAAGAAGTGAGAATACGGATGAACGAAGAAAAGGACATGGCAGACGCCCGCACCATCCTGGCCGGCTATCGCGCTTCGATCGACAACATCGACGCCGCCCTCATCCACATGCTGGCCGAGCGCTTCCGCTGCACCAAGGCAGTCGGCGTGCTGAAGGCCGAGCATGGTTTGCCGCCGGCCGACCCGGCGCGCGAGCAGCAGCAGATCGCCCGTCTGCGCCAGCTGGCCAACGACGCGCATCTCGATCCCGATTTCGCGGAGAAATTCCTCAACTTCGTCGTTCGCGAAGTGATCCGCCACCACGAACAGATCGCCGCTGCCAACGGCGTGACGAAAACCGGCTGAAAACAAAGATTTAGCCGAACCATATCAACGAAATCAGAGCTTTTAGGAGATAAGAAATGGCACTGAAGATCAGACTGGCCCGTGCGGGCTCGAAGAAGCGTCCTTACTACCACGTCGTCGTCGCCGACGCCCGTTCGCCGCGTGACGGCCGGTTCATCGAGTCGCTCGGCTCGTGGAACCCGCTGCTGCCGAAGGACGGCGAGCGCGTCAAGGTCGACGCCGACCGCGTCAAGCACTGGCTGTCGCACGGCGCCCAGCCGACCGACCGCGTGCTGCGCTTCCTCGACGAGGCCGGCCTTGCCAAGCGCGACGCCCGCTCCAACCCGAAGAAGGCCGAGCCGGGCAAGAAGGCGCAGGAACGCGCCGCTTTGCTGAAGAAGGCGCAGGAAGACGCTGCCGCCGCCGTTGCGGCGGCTTCAGCCGCGCCGGCCGAGGCGGAAGCCGCCACCGCCGAATAAAGATCGCTTCATCGCATCGACAAAACGGCGGGCCGGTGCCCGCCGTTTTGCTATTGTGCGCCCGTGCCATGGCGGTATCGGATGGAACGGATGGGCGAACGGCCAGTCACGGAAGAAATCCTGTCCGGCCGCGTTGCCGGAACGCTGCTGCGATGCGCCGACGCCACGACGGGCGTCGTGGTGCTGGGCGGATCCAGCGGCCGTGTCGACGTCGCCCGCGCACGGCTGTTTGCCGGCGAGGGCGCATCCGCTCTAGCGCTGCAGTGGTTCGGCGGCGAAGGCCAGGTCCCCGGCATATGTGAAATCCCTCTGGAGATTTTTTTCGCCGCGACCGACCATTTTGTCGGGCTGGGCTGCCGGCGCATCGTCTATGTCGGCACGTCCAAAGGCGCCGAGGCGGCCTTGCTTGCGGCGGCGCACGACCGGCGCATCGACGCCGTGGCCGCGATCAGCCCGACATCGGTGGTGTGGGGCAATATCGGGCCGGGCCGCGACGGCACCAGCTGGCCCGAGCGATCGTCATGGACGCTGAAGGGGGTGCCGCTCCCGTTCGTTCCGACCGAGCCGAACTGGCGCGCGAGCCATGTCGATGGCCTTGTGTCCTACAGGGGGCTATTCGAGCATTGCCTGGCAAGCTTCAAGCAGGAGGCCGACAAGGCCGCCATTCCCGTCGAGGCTATCTCGGCGCAGCTTGTGCTGGTCGCGGGCGGCGACGACGCGCTGTGGCCCTCGCTCGACTTTGCCCGATCGATTGTTCGGCGTCGAGAAGATGTCGGAAAGGCCACCCGCCTCGTCTCAAACCCCGATGCCGGCCACCGCATTCTCTTGCCGGGTGAAACCACCCCACGGTCCGCATTGCACGCCCATGGCGGTAATGATCAGGCCGATGCGCGTCTCGGCCGCGACGCCTGGGAATTGATCCGGGACCTGTTGTAGGCATTTTCAGACGAAAACGGCGAGCCTGCGCCCGCCGTTTTGCTGTCTTCAGTGCTGCCCGCCGCTCAATAGCCGCTTGGGCAGCGGTCGACATAGACACGGCCATTGCGGTCGCGGTAGCGGCACTGGCCACTTTCGCTGGCGTGGCCGATCAGGGCACCCGCCACGGCGCCGACCGCGCCTCCGACGACTGCGCCCTGGACCGGATCCCCAGCCACGGCCGCGCCGACCGCGGCGCCACCAAGGCCGCCTACAGCAGCGCCTTTTTCCGTCTGCGAGCACGCGCCCAACGCCATCGTCAGCACCAGAATGGTAATCGCCTTCTTCATTATGAAATCCTCTCTCTCACGCGGATCGCCGTCCTCGCCGCCATTTCGTTAACTCGCGTGCGGCTGATTTGATCCCTGGGAGAGTGACGATTGGCCGGCTTAGCGTCGACGACGGTTTCGGCACTTGCGATCAAGATTTTGAAATTGTTAGCCTTTGTTGCTCCGTTGCCTGCTTCAGATTGGCCAGGCCGGCCTCGAAATCCTTGCCGATCAGCTTGTCGAAGTCCATGAATAGGGCCATCAGCTTGGCGATGAACGGTCTTGCGCCACGCATCGCCCAGGTGACAGCGGTGCTGTCGCCCGATGGCGTCAAGGTGAAGTCGACGCTGTTGTTGGCGCGGAACGGCTTCTCGAAATCGAGCTTGAGCGCGACCTGCGAGGACGGCACCGAATTGACGATCTCCATGCGCCCCTTGCCGGCCTTGCCATTGCCTTCCCAGGCATAGACGGCGCCCTTGCCGCTTTGCGCGCCCGAGACCGTGCGCTTCATGTTGGGGTCGAGCTTTTCGTAGGGCGACCATGTCGGCCAGCGGCTGAGATCGTTGATCAGCGGGAAGATCGCCTCCGGCGCAGCCTTGATGGTGGCCGTGCGGGTGGTGACGAAATCATTGGGCCGTGTCGCGGCGTAGATGAGGACGGCGGCGATGAAGACGACCAGGATGATGAGGATGGTGCTGAACATTTTTCTCTCCTCAAAGCAATTTCAGGAAAAGTGTGAAGCGGTTTCCCTCCGGAATTGCGTCAGAACAATGAGACTATCGGCTGAACGGGATCAGTGCGCGCACCTTGGGGTCGCGCAGATAGAGACCGCCCCACAGGATGATGCCGAGATAGACGCCGAACAGTGTGTGGGAGAACAGCGGGCTATCGATGCGCAGCTTTGTAGCGATGGCGCCGCCCATATAGGCGGTGAGCAGGATGGCGCCGAGCACCGAAGTGCGCGGCCAGGCGTAGAGCGCCGTCGAGACCAGGCCGATGACGCCGAGCAGGCGCGCGACATTGGCGTCGGCCGGCCAGCCGAGCGGCACCATGGTCTGGGTGACGATGTCGAGCGGCGGCAGCTTGATGGCGCCGTCGAAGACCATGAACAGGATGATGAGGCCGCTGAGTACGCGGCCGGTCCACAGGGCGCCAGTCGACACGGGCGCGGTTTCGGAAATGCTCATTGATGTTCCCTCCGGTGTTTCAGATTCAAGCGCCGGCCTTCTTGGTGAAGGTCGATCCAAGGACGCGCGGCGGGAGGATGACCCGACACGCGATGGGATTCTTTTTGCACTCCGGTGACCGACCTTCGTCGAACACCGGGCCTCGCTTCGTTCAAAGCGTCTTGAGATAGGCCTCCAGGCGCGCATAGCTCGCCATCACCATCTGGCCGAAGCCCATCTTCACCGCCATGTCCCTAGCGGCGATCGAATTGGCGCGGATGTTCGCGACGATCCGCGTCCTGCCGCCGATGTCCTCGAACAGGATGGTCGTCACCATCTGCGCCGGCGGCAAGCTGTCCTGCCACTGTGTGCGGTCGAGCGGCGCATCGCGATAGACGATCCGTTCCGGCGGGGCGATTTCGAGATAGACGCTGTTGGTCGGATATTCGCTGCCATCGGCAAAACGCATGGTCAGGCGCCACTCGCCGCCCGGCCTCACATCCATCTCGCAGACCGGATAGCTCGATCCTTCCGGCCCCCAGAACCGCACCAGATGATAGGGATCGGTGAACAGCCTGAACATCAGTGCGCGCGGCGCATCGAACGTCCTGCTGATGACGATGACGGGGTCATCGGATGGAAGTTCTATCGATTGATCTGCCACTTCTTGCCCTCCTTGATTGACCCCGCCGGCTTCAATTATGGCTGCCGTCCGGATCTCCCTTCTGCAAAGCCTGCAGATAGGTTTCGAGCCGGTCGAACCGCGCATCCCACAGCGCACGATAAGATTCCAGCCACGCGTCGATCTCGCGCAATGGCTCAGGCTGCAGGCGCCGCGGCCGGAACTGCGCGTCGCGGCCGCGCGCCACCAGGCCGGCGCGCTCCAGCACCTTGAGATGCTTCGACACCGCCGGAAAGCTCATGGCGAAAGGCTCCGCCAGCTCCGTCACCGAAGCCTCGCCGAGCGAAAGCCGCGCCAGGATAGCTCGCCGTGTCGGATCCGCGAGCGCCGCAAGGGTCAAGCTGAGGCTGTCGGTTGTCATGCTTATCAAACCAAATGGTTATGTAACCTTTTGGTTCTATAAGAGACATCAACCAGCGCGTCAAGCCCTCACATCGAGACGGCCGATGCCCCAATTCAGCAGGCGCTTCGAATGCGGGCGAACCGGGACTGCTTATGAAAAATAAAACTTCTCGGCCGGGAGCATCTTCGGCGGCGCTTCCCCCAGCGCCTCGAACACCGAGATCTCGCAGACGCGACACAACCCGTCGAGCGCAAGGTCGTTGGCTTCGGTGCCGAACGGGTCCTCGAGTTCCTCCGAAAGCGCATCGAGGCCGAAGAAGGTGTAGGCGATCAGCGCCGTGAACAGTGGCGTCGCCCAGCCGGTGGTCGAGATCAGCCCGATGGGCAAAAGCAGGCAGACGATATAGGCCGTGCGGTGCACCAGCAGCGTATAGGCGAAGGGCAAGGGCGTGCCGGCGATCCGCTCGCAGCCGGCCTGGATGGCGGCGATCGACGCCAGCCTTTCATCGAGAATGCGGAAGCCGATCGGATCGACGTCGCCCGCCCGGCGCTGCGCATTGGCGCGCCGGCCCATGCGCCGGACCATCTCGTCGGTCGGATTGGCAAAGGCTGCGACCGCCTCCGCCTCGGCGTCGATGAACGCGCGGGCGTCCTTGCGGCTGTCGGTCTTGCGCAGCTGGCCGCGCAGGAAATGGCAGAAGGCCAGCGCCTCCATCAGCAAGGCGCGCTGTTCGGCCGGATCGGGAATGAGGCTGGTCGTGGCGCGCGCCAGGTTACGGATCTCGAAGACCAGCGTGCCCCACAGCTTGCGCGCTTCCCACCAGCGATCATAGGCGGCGTTGTTGCGGAACGACAGATAGATGGACAGCGTCACGCCGACCAGTCCGAACGGCGTGATGTTGAAGACGCCGAGATCGAGCTCGAACCATCGCGCCAGGACCAGGATGACCGCCGAATAGACGGCGAAGCCGAAGATCTGCGGCAGGATGCGCGGCACCACGGAGCCGCGCATGATGAAGAACAGCTGCAGGAAGTTGGGGCGCGGGCGAACGATCATGGACGGCCTTTCACGGGCCGGCATCGGCCCTGAGCTGCTCTATTGTGCGATGCGACAGATCCGCAAGCCCGGCCGCCAGCGACATCGCCATGTCGTGCGCGGTGCGGACTATCAGCATGTGCCGGTTGCGGATATTGAGAAGCCTGTTGCCCATCCCAGTTCAGGCGAGAGAAATGACCGGCGAGACCGATCTGAATACATTGTTGGCGTCGATGACACCGGAATTGCTCGACGGCATCCATGTCTTCGCCACGCTGGCGCCTGGAGTTGCCCAGCCGAAGAACCTCGACCCGGTGATGCTGTTTCGCGAGCGCGAGGGCACGACGCTGATCGTGACCGAGGACGCGGCAAAGGCAGCCGGACTGGCCGCGTCGTTCCCCTGCCGGATGATCACGCTGAACATCCACTCATCGCTGGAAGCCGTCGGCTTCCTCGCCGCCATCGCCACGCGGCTCGCCGCCGCCGGCATGGGCGTCAATCCGGTCTCGGCGTTCTACCATGATCACCTCTTCGTGCCGGCCGATCGGGCGGAGGAGGCGCTCGGGCTGCTTCATCAGCTGGCCAAGGACAGTGCCGGCTGAAATCAGCGCCTGCGGACATACAGAATATCCGGCAGGCCTTCCTCGTTGGTGGTGCCGTCGCCGAACGCTTCCGCGCGGAACCTATGGCGCTCATAGAAGCGCCGGGCGCCGGTGTTGGCCTGGAAGCAATGGAGTTTCGTAACCGGCAAAGCAGCGGTCGCGTCGATCAGCAGCCGGCTGCCTATGCCTTGTCCCGTCCAGGCCGGGTCGAGGTAGAGCTGCTCCACCCAATCGCCGCTGACGGCAACGAAGCCGACAATCTCGCTGCCGCCTTCGGCGACCGTCACCTGCTGCCGTGGCAGCACGATGTCGCGGAGGAAGGCGAGGTCCTCGGCCGGCGTATGGATGACCGGCATCCAGTCGTAGGCGTCGAGCGACGCTCGCATAAGCCGGGCAATGGCAGCGGCATCTGAGCCGGTGGCCGAACGCAGAGTGACAGGCCGAGCACCGTTCATAAAGTAAGCTCAATCCGAGGGGCAGGTGCGGGCTTTCCCTTCTCCCCGTGTGGGAGAAGGACAAGGTGCCCTTAGCCCGCGACCGCGGGCCGCCGGTCGTCCGGCGCGCCCGCGCAGGGCAAGCCGCGGCAGCGGCGATACGGCCCGTGAGCGAGAAAAGAACCGCCGTCAGGCCGCCTTCTTCTTCGGCTGGATCAAGCCGCGCTCGACGAGGAGCTCGGCGATCTGCACCGCGTTGAGCGCCGCGCCCTTGCGCAGATTGTCGGAGACGACCCACATCGACAGGCCGTTGTCGACGGTGGAATCCTCGCGGATGCGCGAGATGAAGGTGGCGTCCTCGCCGGCCGATTCCAGCGGCGTGATGTAGCCGCCGTCCTCGCGCTTGTCCAAGACCTGGCAGCCCGGCGCGTCGCGCAGGATGTCGCGTGCCTCGTCGGCGGTGATCGGCTTCTCGAACTCGATGTTGACCGCTTCCGAATGGCCGATGAACACCGGCACGCGCACGCAGGTCGCCGTCAGCTTGATCTTGGGGTCGAGCATCTTCTTGGTCTCGGCGACCATCTTCCACTCTTCCTTGGTGAAGCCGTCGTCGAGGAAGACGTCGATATGCGGAATCACGTTGAAGGCGATGCGCTTGGTGAACTTCTTGACGTCGACCTGGTCGGCGACGAACACCGCACGGGTCTGGGTGAACAGCTCGTCCATGCCTTCCTTGCCGGCGCCCGATACCGACTGGTAGGTGGCGACGACGACGCGCTTGATGGTGGCGAAATCGTGCAGCGGCTTCAGCGCCACGACCAGCTGCGCGGTCGAGCAGTTCGGGTTGGCGATGATGTTCTTGCGCGTGAACAGCGAGATCGCGTCCGGGTTCACTTCCGGCACGATCAGCGGCACGTCCTGGTCGTAGCGGAAGGCCGACGAATTATCGATGACGACGCAGCCCTGCTTGCCGATCTTCGGCGACCATTCCTTGGAGACATTGCCGCCGGCCGACATGACGCAGATGTCGGTGTCGGAAAAATCATACTGGTCCAGTGCCTTGACCTTCAGCGTGCGGTCGCCGAACGACACTTCCGTGCCCTGGCTGCGCCGCGACGCCAGCGCCACCACTTCGCTTACCGGAAAACCGCGCTCTTCCAGTATGTTGAGCATTTCCCGGCCCACATTGCCCGTGGCGCCGACGACTGCAACCTTGAAACTCATAAAGATCTCCTGTCCCTCTCCGCTTGGTTTTTGGAGAAAACCCGCCGGCCAATGCGGGTTCTGTCCCCCGGGCCGGACCCGGGAGAGGGTGGTTAGGCCAAGGGAATCACACCGTTTTGGTGGTGGTTTTGGCCATGGTTTTGGTTGAACGGTAAGACGCGCGAACGCGCCCGGCCAGATGATTGTGGCCGGGGAAGTCAAATGCAAGAAGCGCCATCAGAAGGCCGCGCATCGAAAATGATCCCGTTCGATGCCGGCTTTTACGCGGTTTGCGTCAGGAGTCAATTGCGGCGAGGTGCATGGCCTTCATGGCGCGCCCTGTACAAGAGCGGCGGCAGGAAGTACGAACGGCCAAGATTGTTGGGCTGGCGCGGCGCCGGCCCCGATGTGCTCCATGATGAGCGCAGAACCCTGAATTCCGAAAGAGCGAGATGTCCAACTTTGAAGGTATCGTCCCGGCGCTGGCACAGGCGCTGGAAAAACGCGGCTATTCCGAACTGACGCCGGTGCAGAAGGCGGTGCTGGAACTCGGCCAGGCCGATGCGCTGGTGTCGGCGCAGACCGGCTCCGGCAAGACCGTGGCCTTCGGCCTTGCCATGGCGCCGACGCTTCTCGACGGCGCCGAGCGTTTTGGCCCGGCCACGGCGCCGCTGGCCTTGGCGGTGGCGCCGACGCGCGAGCTTGCGCTGCAGGTGACACGGGAACTCGAATGGCTTTACGAGCCGACCGGCGCCACGGTGGCGTCCTGCGTCGGCGGCATGGACATGCGCACCGAGCGGCGCGCGCTGGAGCGTGGCGCCCATATCGTCGTCGGCACGCCCGGCCGCCTGCGCGACCACATCACCCGCAACTCGCTCGACATGTCGGCGCTGAAGGCGGTGGTGCTCGACGAGGCCGACGAGATGCTCGATCTCGGTTTTCGCGAGGACCTCGAATTCATCCTCGATGCCGCGCCGGCCGAACGCCGCACGCTGATGTTCTCGGCCACCGTGCCACGCTCCATCGCCACGCTGGCGCAAGGCTATCAGCGCGATGCCGTGCGCATCTCCGCCGCCGGCGAGGAAAAGCAGCATCTCGACATCGAATACCGCGCGCTCAACGTCGCCCAGGCCGACCGCGAGAACGCCATCATCAACGTGCTGCGTTTCTACGAGGCGAAGAACGCGCTGGTGTTCTGCAACACGCGTGCCGCCGTCAATCACCTGACCGCGCGTTTCAACAACCGCAATTTTTCCGTCGTCGCGCTTTCGGGCGAGCTCAGCCAGAACGAGCGCAGCCATGCGCTGCAGGCGATGCGCGACGGCCGCGCAAAAGTCTGCATCGCCACCGACGTCGCGGCGCGCGGCATCGACCTGCCCAACCTCGAACTGGTCATCCACGCCGACCTGCCGACCAATCCCGAAACGCTGCTGCACCGCAGCGGCCGCACCGGCCGCGCCGGGCGCAAGGGCGTCAGCGCACTGATCGTGCCGGGCAGCGCCCGCAGGCGCACCGAGCGGCTGTTGCAGAACGCCGGCCTCAAGGCAACCTGGGCGAGCCCGCCCTCAGCCGACGATGTGATGCGCCGCGACGACGAGCGCATCCTCGCCGATCCGGCCTTCGACGAGCCGGTGAAGGACGATGAGCGCGCTTTCATCGACGCGCTTCTCGCCAAGCATGGCGCCGAACAGGTGGCGGCCGCCTTCGTGCGCCAGTGCCGCGCCAGCCGCTCGGCGCCCGAGGATCTCATGGACGTCGCGTCGTTCACGCCTTCGCGTGAAAGACTGGCGCGCGAAAGACCGGCCGGCGAAAATTTCGCGCAGCGCGACGAGGCGCCGAGCCGCCGTGACGATTTCGGCGCCAGCGTCTGGTTCTCGCTGTCGGTCGGACGCAGGCAGAATGCCGAGCCGCGCTGGCTGATCCCGATGCTGTGCCGCACCGGCAGCATCTCGAAGCGCGAGATCGGCGCCATCAAGATGCAGCCGGAAGAAACCTTCGTGCAGATCGCCGCGGACTGGGCAGACCGTTTTCTCGCCGCCATCGGGCCCGACCGCAAACTGCAGGGCAATATCGTGGTCAAGCGGCTCGACGGCACGCCGGACCTGTCGCGGGCCGGCTATCAGCCGCCCAGCCCCGACAAGAAGCCGCATCGCGGCAAGGCGCCATTCGACCCGAACGCGCCGAAGCGCAAATTCGAGAAGCGCGCACCGGCCGCGGTCGACCAGCGCCCTGCAGCCGCGCATGAGGCAAAGCCGTGGGCGAAAAAGCCGGGCAAGCCGAAATTCGACAATGCCGGCCCGCCGAAGCACAAGAAGCCGAAGAAGCGGCCTTCGTAACCCCTACGAACGCCGGGACGCGCTCTCTTTCAGGCCGGCCTTGATGGCCGACCAGCTAGCGGCCGCCGGCGTCGGCCGATGGTGTTGGGCGATGCGCTCCGCCAATGAGGAACGCCAGGCATGATCCTCGGCCATCCTGCGGATGGCGGCGTACCAGCCGGCCTGGTCTTCGGAATCGATCGCCGGCATCAGCCCGCCGCTCGCCTCGATCAGCGACGGCGCCGTCGACACGATGACCGGAACGCCGAAATCGAGACATTCCGAGGCGCCGTAGCCCCAGCCCTCTATATGCGAGGGAAAAACGCCGAAGGTGGCGCTGCGATAATAGCCGATGAGCTGCTCGTCGCTGACCAGTCCGGTGAAGGTGACCGACTGGAGCAGTTCGGGATGCGCCTTGAGAAAAGCGCGCAGCGGTTCGATCATCCAGCCCCAGCGCCCGGCGCAGACAAGCCTTGGCAGCTTGACGCCCTCTTCCCGCGCCTGCTGCCAGATCCGCGCCAGCAATATGTGGTTCTTGCGCACTTCGATGGTCGAGCAATAGAACACGAACGGCTCGCCGGCCTCGATGCGCGAGGTCGCGCCGATGCGCGATGCCGTCTCGTGCAGGATGGAAGGCATCGGAAACCGGTACACTAGCGGCGCGCCGATGCCGGCCTTGCGCATATATTCGGTCAGCGTCGCGCCGACCTCGTCGGAGGCGCAGAATGCCGGCGCACCGGCGCGCACGAGCTGCTCGAGATCGGAGCCGAAACGGCGCTCGCCGGCGCTCAAGCCGATCAGGTCGGGGCGCAACGCCGGGATGATGTCGTGACACAGGAAGGCAACCTTGCCGGCGCCGCCCGAAACGGCGAACCGGTCTTCCTGGGTCAGGATGTGATGGCTGATCAGCACAAGGGCGGGCTCCGTCTCGGCCGGCCGGGCCGGGGCCTCTCGCAAACCAAGGCGGATCCGCGCCCGCTGGTACAGGCGATAGGCGCGGATCAACAGCCGCGTCGCCTGCCAGGCGATCCCCATGCCGCCATTGGTCACCGTCCTGGCCAGATGGCGGTCCGCGTCACGCTTGTCCCAGGGCTGCTGCCGCACCGCCTCGAAAGCCCGCGACAGCGCCGCGCGTCTCCCCGGCCACCGCTTGACACGATGCGGTGAAATCTCGCCGGCCGCGACGTGGTCCTGTTCGAAAGGCGCAAGCGGCCGGAACCGGCCTTCGCCTGGCCTGAACGCCACCACCTCCACGTCGGGGTCGGGATCCGCCAACGCCGCATTGACGAGAAAGCTCTCCACCCGTGGAATGCCCGCCAGGCCCTTGCCGGGCGGCCAGAACATCAGGCCGGTCGCATCGATGGCCAGTGCAGGGGCAAGCCTCGCCGGCCTTGCGGCCTGCCCTTCCTCGGTCCCGGCGCTGGCATCGGAATGCTCGACTGTCATGGTCTGCTTCGGTGAAGACGGCTGCACGTCAAGCCTTATGCTCGATTTGCCGCTAATATGGTAGCCATGCCGCACGGTCTTGCCCGTGGGCTCGGCCCCGTGCCACATCTTGGCGGGGACGCGGCGACAAGGGGGGTGGGTGATGCGTGGCGAAGTGCTTCACTATGACGAGGACCAGGGTTTCGGCTTCATCACCGGAGCCGACGGCAACCGCTACACATTCACCCGCGAGAACCTTCGCCGGCAAACCGCGATGCCCAAGGGCACGGCGGTCGAGTTCCAGCCGGGCGGCGGCCAGGCGCGTGACGTCTTCTCGATCGCCACCCAGGCCGCAAGCCCGGCCGCCGGCATAAACCCCGCACCGGCTCAGGCCAATCCCGTACCCGCGGCCGTCGCAGCGCCGGCGCAGCATTTCGGCCGGACGGCCGAGCCGGCAGAGCCCACCGATCTCTGGTCCTATTTCTGGAGCGGTGTGACCCGGAACTACTTCAATTTCGCCGGCCGCGCCCGGCGCAAGGAATATTGGGGCTATTGCCTGTTCTGGACGATCGCGTTGCTGGTGGTCGTCGGCATCGGCGTTTTCACCGATGCCGAGATAGGCAATTTCGACAACGCCGAGCTGCCGGCGATGACAGTGGGGCTTTTCGGCATGTTCCTGCTGGCCACCTTCCTGCCCAGCCTCGGCATGATCGTGCGCCGCCTGCACGACCTCGGCCTGACCGGCTGGCTCTGCCTGCTCATCCTGATCCCGACCTTCGGCAGCCTGATCATTCTCGTCTTCGCATTGATCCCGACACAGGGGCGCGAAAACCAGTGGGGGCCAGTGCCGGCGGGGGTTAGAATTTAGCGTGGCGTGCATATTGCATTGGTGAACAACCCTGGGTAGCATGCTGGCGAGGCGATGCAGGGGAAAGCAATGCGCGGTACGGTGTTTCACTACGACGCGGATCAAGACTACGGTTACATCGACGGCGCTGACGGCAAGCGCTATTTTTTCACACGGACGGATCTGAGCCAGGAGATAGCCCTCGTCAGAGGCCGTCTTGTCGAATTCCAGCCGGACGACGGAACTGCGCGCAACATCGTCGCCGCGAGTTCGCCCGCACCGTCGGCGACCGCTGGCCAGCCTGGTCTTGCCCCTGAAACCCGGCCCACTCGTTCCACAGGACTGTGGGCATACTTCCTGTGCACGGTCAGTGTGGATTTTTTCAATTTCAACGGACGCGCCCGTCGCAAGGAATATTGGGCCTTCTGGCTGTGCTCGACCGTCCTGGTGTTTGCCATGCTGGGTTTCGGGATACTCATGGATCTTGCCATCAACGGTTTCCGCGACGTTCCGAGCAGGAATGCGATCGGATTCCTGCCCTTCTTTATTTTCGCTTTGGCACTCAACCTGCCCTGGATCGCGCTTGCCGTGCGACGTCTTCACGACTTCGGCCGGAGCGGCTGGTTTGTCTTGCTCTGCTTCATCCCAGGCATCGGTGGCATAGCCGTGCTGGTCTTCGGGCTTGTGCCATCCCAGGCGGGCAAGAACGCCTGGGGGCCGGCGCCCGCAGGGGTGGGAGTTTAATCGCCGGTTTTCCCGACAAAAGGGGGAATTCACTCCCAAAAGCGGTCGTTCGGCCGAACGTCGTCACGGCTGAAGATTCCTCTTGCAATTTAATCCGCGCACAGATAGTCTGTGCACAGATCGAATGATCGATCGACCAAGACGAATGGAGCCAGGACAATGTGGAGCAATGAATACACCGCGATTTCCTCCCTTCCCTCAGCAGCCATCTGGAACGCGCTGAAGGCGTTGCACGAGGGCCGCCTCACCTATCAAGGGTCCGACACTTTCGTGCTGCACGGCCCGTTCGCCAAGGGCACCCGCGTCTCGGTGACGCCGGTCGGGCAGGACACGTTCGAATCGACCATCGTCGATCTCGTCGATAACGTCACCTATGCCGACGAGACTTCGTTCGGTGACACGAAATTGCTGTTCCGGCACACGCTGGTGCCGGTCGAGGGCGGCACGCAGGTGACGCACCGGCTCGAAATTTCCGGCCCCTCTGCGGCCGAGGTCGGACCCGAACTCGGCCCGCAGATCAGCGGCGATTTCGACGTATCGATGGCTAAATTGTTCGAGCAGGCAAAGGAGTTGGCGAATGGTGGCTGACGGACAGGATTTGAAGACGCGCTTCAGCGGACCTTCGGAGAGCCCCGGCTTGTTGTTGTGGCGAACCACCATGCGCTGGCAGCGCGTCATGACGGCGGCATTGACGCCACTCGACCTGACACATGTCCAGTTCGTGCTCCTGGCCTCCGCCATGTGGCTGGGCCGCAATGGCGAGCCGCCCAACCAGGTGCAGCTCGCCGCCCAGGCAGGCACCGAGGTGAAGATGACCTCGGACGTCGTTGCCCGGCTCGAGGCCAAGGGTTTGATCGCGCGGGAAGCCGACCCCAGGGATTCGCGTGCCAAGGTGATCCGCGTCACCCCGGCCGGAGCCGCCGCCGCGCAGCGCGCCATCGTTGCCGTGGAGACCGCCGACGCGGCCTTTTTCGAACCGGTGGACGAAGCACAGCTCGTCGGCCTGCTGCAGCTGCTGGCCGGCGACATACGCTAGAGCAATTCCAGGAAAAGTGTGAGCGGTTTTCCCGGGAAAGCGCATAGCGCTTTCCCTTGGGAATTGCGTCAAAACAAAGAGTTAGAGCGGTTCGCCGTTTCCATGAAACGGTGAAACGCTCTAAGTGAGCGCGTTAACCCAGGAACTTGGCGATGATCGCGTCGCCCATCTCGACCGTGCCGACCTCGGTCATGCCCGGCGAGAAAATGTCCTTCGTCCGCAGGCCCTGATCGAGCACGGCGGCGATCGCGCCTTCCAGCCTGTCGGCCTCATCGACCATGCCGAAGGAATAGCGCAGGCACATGGCGAAGGAAGCGATCATGGCGATCGGGTTGGCGATGCCCTTGCCGGCGATGTCGGGCGCCGAGCCGTGCACGGGCTCGTAGAGCGCCTTGCGCTTCTTGGTCTTGACGTCTGGCGCGCCGAGCGAGGCGGACGGCAGCATGCCGATCGAGCCGGTCAGCATGGCGGCGATGTCGGACAGCATATCGCCGAACAGATTGTCGGTGACGATGACGTCGAACTGTTTTGGCCAGCGCACCAGCTGCATGCCGCCGGCATCGGCCAGCATGTGGTCGAGCTTGACGTCGGAGTAGCGCGCCTTGTGCGTCTGGGTGACCACCTCGTTCCACAGCACGCCCGACTTCATGACGTTGCGCTTTTCCATCGAGGTCACATGGTTCTTGCGGGTGCGCGCCAGTTCGAAGGCGACGCCCGAAATGCGCTCGATCTCGAACGTGTCGTAGACCTGCGTGTCGATGCCGCGCTTCTGGCCGTTGCCGAGATCGATGATCTGCTTGGGTTCGCCGAAATAGACGCCGCCGGTCAGCTCGCGCACGATGAGGATGTCTAGGCCTTCGACCACCTCCTGCTTGAGCGAGGAGGACGCGGCGAGTGCCGGATAGCAGATGGCCGGGCGCAGATTGGCGAACAGCTCCATGTCCTTGCGCAGCCGCAGCAGGCCGGCCTCGGGCCGCACCTCGTAAGGCACGGCATCCCATTTCGGTCCGCCGACGGCGCCGAACAGCACCGCGTCCGCCGCCATCGCCTTGGCCATGTCGGCATCGGAGATCGCCGCGCCATGCGCGTCGTAGGCGCAGCCGCCGACCAGGCCCTCATCGGTGGCGAAGCCGCTGCCGAGCTTTTCGTTCATGGCCGATATCAGCTTCTTGACCTCGGCCATGGCCTCGGGGCCGATGCCGTCGCCGGGGAGCAGGAAAAGATGCTTCGTTGCCATGGAAAAACCGTCCCAGAAAGATTTGAACCGCGGCCTTGCTAAACGCCAAGCGCTTGCGGCGCAAGCCTGCGGTTCAGAACCGCGATCACCGATGTGAGAGAATGTTGACCAGCCGGCCCAGGGGATCGCGCACATAAAAGCGCCGCACGCCCCACGGTTCGTCGGCCGGGCCGTATTCGATGGCGAAGCCGGCGGCCTTCATGCCTTGAAGTGCCGCCTCGACATCGTCGACCTCGATCGACAGGTCCGGCACCGGCATGCCGGAGCCGCCTTGCGCCATGAAGGAGACCTGCACCTGCATCTGTTCCTCGGAGCCGTAAGTGGCGATCCAGCCCTGGTCCATCAGCACGTCGAGGCCAAGCACATCATGGTAGAAGCGCTTCGCCGCCGCCGCATCCTGCGTCTCGATATTGGCCACGATGCGCCGGACCTTCATGGTCTCAGCGCCCCGGAGCCGAGCGTCGCAGCGCCGTGACTTCGATCTCGATCTTCATTTCCGGCTTGTTGAGCTGGCACACGATCATCGTCGCCGCCGGCCTGATGTTGCCGAATGTCTCGCCCAGGATCGGGAAGACCACGTCCACAAAGGCCTGGTCGGTGATGTAGTAATGCGCCCGCACCACGTCTGATATCTCGAAGCCGCCGTCGGCCAGCGCCTTGCCGATCGTCGCCAGGCAGTTGCGCGTCTGCGCCTCGACCGTCTCCGGCATCGTCATCGACGCATAGTCATAGCCGGTGGTCCCGGACACGAAGCACCAGTCGCCCTGCACCACCGCGCGCGAATAGCCGGCGGTCTTCTCGAAGGGCGAACCGGTGGAGATCAGTTTGCGCATTGGGGGCCTCCTTGGATTGTGGCCTGCATCTAGCAGGCGGCTCGGCGCGGGTCGTGGGCCAAGCAGGGCCGACCATTGTCACGATGCGGTGAAGCGCTGCCTCCCTCCCATCGTAATCCTATGGCGAAGCAAGGAGCGGAGCGACGCAGCGCAGACCCCTGGATGACGAAAGCGCTGCGCAGACGTAGCCGCCCTAATTCGCCGACGACAGTGCCTTATCCAGCGCTTCTTTCACGTCGGCCGGCCATGTCGCCACCGCCGGCCAGGCGTTCGGCTGGCCATTGTCGCCGCGGCGGGCGAAGTAGAGCTTGTGCTTGGCCGGATCGACCGCCATGAAGCCGTCATTGCCGCCGCAATCATGCGGCACGCAGCCACTGGCATAGAAGGCGCCCGACGCGGTCTTTTCCGTGCCGCCGCCGACCAGCAGGCTGGTCGCCATGTCGGGCATGTCCTTGCCGAGCAGCTTTTCGGCTTCCTTGTAGACCGCCTCATTGTGGAAGGCGTCGATGATGTTGTCGTATGTCGACGGGTCGATGTCTTTCCAGTCGGTCCCGGGTTCCGGCATGTAGGTCAAATTGCCGGAGGTGGTCAGTCCCGATGTCGGCGACCACTGCAGGGCCGGCTTCTGATCGCCCGGCAGCAGATAGGGCACGAAATAGATGGCGCTGTCGGAGATCGCCGCCGGCGGCGCGCCGCATTCGTCCTGCTCGACCGTCGTGGTCTTGATCTCGCCGTCCTTCGGCTTCCAGACGATCACCTTGGCCGGGCCGCATTGATTGCCGCCGTCGCCGACATCGACCAGCGCCACGTTGACGTCGCCGATCTTCACGATCCTGTCGAAGAAGACATCGTAGTTGCTGGCCAGCTGCTTGCCGTCATAGGCGAGCACCTTCTCGCCGTCCTGCTCGGGCTGCGTGATGGTCAGCTGGCCGCCCTCGAACGGTATCGGCGCCTGCTTGTCGTCGTCGGCGGGCGCCGCGTCGCTGGTGCTCGACGATCCCTGGTCGGTCGCCGGCTGGTCGGCCGGCTTCTGGGCTGCAGTTGGCGTCTGTGTCTGCGCAAAGGCGCTCGCGCTGGGCATCAGCAACAAGGCCAAGCCGCAAACGCCGGCAAGAAGCGAACGTGCCATGACTGTCCCTCCCTTCAGTCGCCACCAAACCCGGCCTGAACCCGGCCGGGCCTATCGTCGGACGGTACCGCTCAGGCCCAGGGACGCTGTTCGGCGTTCTTCTTCTCGAACGAGGCGATGGCGCCGGCCTTCTCCATGGTCAGGCCGATATCGTCGAGCCCGTTGAGCATGCAGTGCCGCTTGAAGTCGTCGAGGTCGAACTTGACGACGCCGCCATCCGGGCCGCGGATTTCCTTGGCTTCGAGGTCGATCGACAAAGTGGCGTTGGAGCCGCGCGAGGCGTCGTCCATCAGCTTTTCGAGATCCTCGGGGCTGACGGTGATCGGCAGCACGCCGTTCTTGAAGCAGTTGTTGTAGAAGATGTCGGCGAAAGAGGTCGAGATGACGCAGCGTATGCCGAAGTCGAGCAGCGCCCAGGGCGCGTGCTCGCGGCTCGAGCCGCAGCCGAAATTGTCGCCGGCGACCAGGATCTGCGCCTTGCGGTAGGCCGGCTTGTTGAGCACGAAATCCGGATTTTCCGAACCGTCGTCATTGTAGCGCATCTCGGCGAACAGGCCGGTGCCGAGGCCGGTGCGCTTGATCGTCTTGAGATAATCCTTCGGGATGATCATGTCGGTGTCGACATTGACGATCGGCATCGGAGCGGCGACGCCGGTGAGCTTGGTGAATTTTTCCATGGCTTTTGCCCGTGTTTTCGTTGCGGGGGATTTGCTGACGCCCCGTTTACACAAAGCCGAGGGCAAATAAAAGGCAGCTGTTCGTGCGCGCTGGCACAAGGGCCGTACCACAAAACGACTTCGAATTCGCGAAGCGATGGTGCAGTCTGGCCGGCATGGCTCAAAACTCCCATGTCGTCTACGCAAGCGAGCCTGCGCTCGGCATCGCCGAATTCCGCCGCGTGCTGGTTGAGTCCGGCCTCGGCGAGACACGGCCCGTCGATGATCCCGCCCGGCTGCGGGCCATGCTGTCCGGCGCCAATCTTGTGCTGACCGCGCGCCTCGACATCGAAGGCAAGCCGCTGATCGGCGTGGCCCGCGCAGTCACCGACTTCTCCTGGGTCTGCTACATCTCGGAACTCGCCGTCTCCCGATCGGCGCAGGGGCTCGGCATCGGCAAGGGCCTGATGGACGAGGCGCGGCGGCAGCTCGGGCCGTCGGTCGCCATCAGCCTGATTTCCATGCCCGATGCGGTCGGCTTTTACGAACGCATCGGCATGAAACGCATGGCCGACGCCTTCTGGTTCTCCCGCAAGGGCTGACTTTTTCTCCCGTGGCCGCGCCCAACCGCCGACGGCGCACGATGTTGCCGCTTGACATGCAACCAAATGGTTGCACATTAAAGCCATGAGCATGGATGCAGTCTTTCGCGCCTTGGCCGACCCGACACGCCGGCAATTGCTGGACAACCTCCATGCCCGGAACGGGCAGACGCTGAACGCGCTGTGCGCGGAGATGGACATGACACGCCAGGCGGTGACCAAGCATTTGGCGATCCTGGAGGAGGCCAACCTCGTCACCACGCTGCGCAAGGGACGCGAGAAGCAGCACTACCTCAACCCAGTTCCGATCAACGAGATCGCCGAGCGCTGGATCGGCAAGTTCGAGCGCCATCGGCTGGATGCATTGAGTGATCTGAAGAAACGCCTCGAAAGGGAAGACTGATGAGCAACAGCTTCGTTTACGTGACCTACATCCGCACCACGCCCGAAAAACTCTGGGAGGCGCTCACCGACCCGCAGTTCAATCGGCAGTTCTTCCTCTGCTCCTATCAGGAAAGCGAGTGGAAGGTCGGCTCCGGCTGGAAACTGATCTTTCCCGACGGCCGCGTCGCCGATTCGGGCGAGATCCTCGAGATCGACCCGCCGCGACGCCTGGTCATCAAATGGCGCAATGAATGGCTGCCGGAGGTCAAGGAAGACGGCTACACGCGCTGCACCTTCGCCATCGAACAGGACGGCGAGCTGATGAAGCTTGCCGTCACCCACGAGGCCGACGGCCCGCACCGGCTGATCCCGAATGTCTCCAAGGGCTGGCCGCTGGTGCTGGCCAGTCTCAAGAGCCTGCTCGAGACCGGCAAGGGTTTCGAGCGCCCGCCAACGAAAGGGTGAAGGGCTCGTTTCGATACCGAAACAAAACGGAGGCACCGATGATGCACGTCCTCGGGGTACAGAGCATGACCAATGGCGAGACGATCATGGCGTCGGCCGAGATCGAAGCGCCTGCGGAACGCATTTTTCGCGCGCTGGTCACGAGCGAGATAGAGCAATGGTGGGGGACCGCCGACACCTACCGAATGGCCGACTGGTCGGCCGACCTTCGCGTCGGCGGCCGCTGGACTGTCGTCGTCCGCACGGCCGACGGCAGGGAGCTGCCGGCGGGCGGCGAGTTCCTCGAGATCGAATCGCCACGCCGGATCGTGCAGACACGGGCCTATGCCTGGGACCATCCGACGCTTGGCCGGCGGCGAACCACGGTCGCCTGGCTGCTTGAGCCGACCGCCAAGGGTACGCGCCTCACCGTCTGCCATGGCGGTTTTGCCGGGCGCAGCGATGCGGCGGCCGAACATGCCGAGGGCTGGGGCCGGGTGCTGGCCTGGCTGCAGGCTTATGTCGAGGCCGGGAGACTGGCGGCGGCTTAGGCGCCTCTTCCTTCTCCCCTTGTGGGAGAAGGTGTCGCCGAAGGCGACGGATGAGGGGTGCTCCAGGGAACGCCAACGCCTCACTCCGCTGGAACACCCCTCATCCGTCTCGGCGCTGGCGCGCCGATCCACCTTCTCCCACAAGGGGAGAAGGGAGAACCGGCCGCTTCTCAAATCACGTTCAATTCCCGGAACGCCCGTCCCTGGGCCACCCGCTCATAGCCGAACGCCGAGCAGTCGATCGTCCGGTACCCGCCATGCACCAAGAACTCGGCCAGCGCCTTGCCGACCGCCGGCGCCTGCTGCAGGCCGTGGCCGGAAAAGCCGTTGGCGAAGAGGAAATTGCCGACTTCTGGATGCGGCCCGATCACCGCGTTCTGGTCGAGCGTGTTGTAGTCGTAGTGCCCGGCCCAGGCGCGGGTCGCCTTGATTGCCTCGAAGGCGGGAATGCGGGTCGCCAGCACCGGCCAGATCACCTCTTCGAACAGCGGCCAGTCGACCTCGAAATCGCTGGGGTCAGCCGGGCCGTCGCCCTCTTCCGGCTCGGCGCCGCCGGTGAGGTAGACCGAGCCTTCCGGCCGCACATAGATGCCGGAGGGATCGACCAGCAGCGGCATGTCGGCATATTTCTCGCGCGCTTCGAACACGAAGACGTTGCGCTTGCGCGGCTCGACCGGCAGCGCCAGCCCGGCAAGAGCCGCGACCTTGCCGGCATTCGGCCCGGCGGCGTTGACGACGATGCCGGCCTCTAAGGTCTGGCCATTGTCGAGCGAGACGCCGGTGACGCGGTTGCCGTCGCGCGCAATGCCGGTGACGGAAGCGGCGATGAAGTCAATCTTCTTGTCGCGCAGCGCCTTGCGGAACAGCGTCAGCATCGCATGCGCGTCGAACCAGCCTTCGCCGGTCCGGCCATAGGCGCCGGCGGAAATACCCTCGGCCGACAGCCAGGCAAAGCGCCGCGTCAGCTGCTCGGCGTCCTCGAGCACGATGTCGGCGCCTTCGGCGACCTGCGCATCATGGTTTGCCTTGAGCACCGGCAGGCCGTTCTCTCCGGCCAGGATGAGATAGCCGCCCTCGCGGAAACCGATATCGGCATCGGCGCCAAACGTCTCCTTCAGCCGCCGGAACAGGTTCAGCGTGAATTGCGACAGGCGGATGTTTTCCGGAATGGAAAATTGCTGGCGGATCGAGGCCATGGACAGCGTCGTCGCCGCATGGGCGAATTGCGGGTCGCGCTCGATGAGCGCGATGGAGCCGGAAAACCCTTCCTCGCGCAGATAATAGGCAATGGACGACCCGACGATGGCCCCGCCGATGATGACGATGTCGTAGCGCATTTTCTCTCCGATCCGAGCCGGCGGCCTGTCTATGCCGCCGGCAGTGTGATCTCGAAGCGCGTGCCGCGCTCGCTGTCAACCAGCCGGATCATGCCATCATGCGCTTTCAGGAGGGCCAGCACGATGCCGAGGCCCATGCCGGTGCCGCCGGTGGAGCGCCGCGTGGTGAAGAACGGCTCGAAGATGCGCGCCCGGTTGCTCGGCGAAATGCCGGCGCCGTCATCGCCGACCAGCACCGTCGCCTTGCCGCCGGCGCTGGCCACCGCGATCGAAACCAGCGTCGCGCCGTGCCTGGCGGAATTGTCGATGAGATTGGCCAGCACGATTGCCGCGTTCTCGGCCGAGATGCGCAAGGCGAGATCGCCGCCCGCCTCGACGCGGACCGCCAGCCTGGTGTCGGCGGGCAGCAGCGCCAGCGCGGCACCGATCGAGGTGCTTTCGCCGCTCGGTGCAAGATTTTCGGCTTTCGCCAAATCCAGCAGCCGCCGCACCAGCAGATTGAGCCGTCCGGCATCGGTGACGATGTTGTTGGAGAAGCGCCGTCGCTCCTCATCATCCATGGCGCTGCCGGAATCGCGCAGCAATTCGGCCGCGCCCTGGATCGCCGTCAGCGGCGATTTGAGCTCGTGCGAGACATGGGTGGCGAAGGTCTGGATCGAGTCCGATCGCGCCTGCAGTCTTTCGGCCATGTCGAGGAAAGCGGCGGACAGCTCGGCCATTTCGTAGGTGCCATGATGGTCGAGCGGCCGGATCGCGTCGCGCTCGCCGGCGGCGATGCGCTGCGTGCGGTCGATCAGCGCATAGATCGGCCGGCTGACCGTGCGCAGGAACACCAGGCCGATGAGCAGCGTGCCGCCGAGGATGGCGATCGCCGCCAGGGTCACCTTGCCGCGTTCGCCATAGAGATGCTTGATGATGTTGTTGGGTGTCCGCGAGACATAGACCATGCCGGCGACTTGGCCGTCGACGGCCACAGGCAGGGCGACGAAGACCCGCACCTTGGTGCCGCGGCTGACCGAATAGAGCGGCGGCGTCGGCTGGTCGGGAATGCGCAGCCTGAGCGCGCTGGCATAGTGGCCGCCAAGGGCGGTCCGCACTTCATCGACCTCGCCAAGCGACTGCCCGACCTCGCCGCGCCCGGCAATGACGACGCCCCGGGGATCGAGCAGCCGGAAGCCGGCCAGCGTGGTTTTCTGCGTGGCGTCGAGAATGCCGGACAGGCGCGTGCCGATTGCGGCGAAGGCTGGATCGGCGGTGGCGGACATGGCGGCCGGCCGGGTCGGAAGCACGGCGTCGGAGGCGAGATCGAGGCGCGGCTCGATCGGCCGGTACGGGCCGTCGGGATTGGCGGCTCGGCTGGCGCTGCCATTGGCCTGCGGCATCGGCGCGCCGAGTTTGTCCGGGGGAATGCCGGCCTCGCGCACCTCCTGCGCATAGATGGCGGCAATGGCCGCCCCTTGCGCGATCAGCTCCGCCTCGGTCTGGCGGATCAGCTGGTTCTCGTAGAGGCGGAAGAAGAACAGGCCGACCAGCGGCAAGGCCATTACCATGATCAGGATGGCGACGACGACCGTGGCAAGCCTTGGCCGCCATTTGCGGCCGATCCATTTGCTGGACGTCGTCAGCCGCATCGGCCGAGCCGGAAGCCGACGCCATGCACGGTCTCGATGGCGTCCAGGCAGCCTACCGACGCCAGCTTGGCGCGGATGTTGCGGATATGGCTGTCGACGGTGCGGTCGGCGACATGGATCTTGCCGGCATAGGCGTTTGCCATCACCGCGTCACGGTCGAGCACATGCGCCGGCCGCGCCAAAAACCCTTTCAGGATCGAGAACTCTATCCCCGTCAGGGCAAGCGGCTTGCCGTCGAAGGCGGCAGCGTGGCTGGCCGGCGCCAGAGTGAGCTTGCCATGCGAAAACTGCCGGTCGTCGGCCGCTGCGGCCGGCGCCGGGCGGGCGCGGCGCAGGATGACGTTGACGCGGGCGACCAGCTCGCGCGGGCTGAACGGTTTCGTCACATAGTCGTCGCCGCCCATTTCGAGCCCGAGTATGCGGTCGATCTCCTCGTCGCGCGCGGACAGGAACAGCACCGGCACGTCCGATGTGTGGCGCAGCCGCCGGCAGACCTCCAGCCCGTCCATCTCCGGCATGCCGATGTCGAGCACGACGAGGTCGGGCGCCCGGCGTCCGATTTCCTGCAAGGCGGCGGCGCCGTCGGCCACCCCAAGCGTCTTCATGCCGGCCTTTTCCAGCGCGAAGCAGATCACTTCGCGGATATGCGGGTCATCGTCGGCGACGAGGATGTGATGCGGCATCGGTCAGCGGCCCGGCAAGGAAGGTTGCGAAGGCTGAGGAAGCACGAGCGACCCCTTGCTGTCGAGATAGGCAAGCAGGCGCCAGTCGCGAAAGCTCCAGGCCCGCCAGTTTGCCTGGACGGTTCGGTACCAACCCTCGTCGATGCCACGCAGTCTCACAAGTTCGCGTGCGGCGCCGGCCTCGGCGGTCTTTCCCTGATGATCGAAGAAACGGTCGAGTGCTGGAAACGCGCCCGGGCCGAGCGAGCGCAGATACCAGGCGTCGAGGGGGATGCCCTGGCCGGTCATTTCGAAGGAATGGTCGACATTGTAATTGGCGATCGTCGCGGCGAAATTGATGAAACAGCAGGCATAAAGCGTCAGGGATAACGTCAGAAGATTGGCGGAGGAGAGCCATTCATTGGATTTTCCGAGCGCGATGCGGGCGATGATCAGCGCAAGGCCTGCCGCCACCAGCCCCATCCAGACAAAGGCGGCGATGCGCCAGTAGGTCAGCGCATAGATGCCGACATAGAGGTCGAGCCGCAGGATCGACGAGATGACCAGCATGATGTTCTGCGCCACCCAGGCATAGACCAGCCGGCGGATGACGGGATCCCCCGATGTTTCGCTGCCCGGCCTGAGCGCCGCCAGCACGAACCCGGCGGCGAGCAGTGCGGTGACAACAAGGGGATAGGCGCCACGATGCGCGTAGGCCGCGTAGCTCAGACCGTCGGGAAGGGCTGCCCCGCCCCACAGATAGGTGGCATCGAGCCCGGTCTGCAGCGCAAACAGCACGTTGAAGACGATCAGGGCGCGCAGGATGGCGGCCTTGCCGAACACGATGTCCTCGATGATGTGGCTTTGCGGATTGATCGCCGCCGCGGCAAGGGCATGGGTCGGCCGGGGGCCGCGCCGCGAAAAGCGCGGCAGGCGTGGCCGCAGAAAGGCCCAGACGCCGGCGAGCGCGAACAGCCAGAAGGCGATGCGCGCCAGCTGGATGAGGTCGAGCAGCTTCATCAGGTCGATCAGCGACAGCCAGTAGTCGATGACCGGATTGGCGGCGCCGAACAGTGCCAGGAACACGGCGCCCAGTGTCAGCGGCATCACCCAGACGGCGATCGCCGCCAGCCGCACACGTCGCCCGCCAAACCGGCGCGCAGTCTTGCGCCAGCGGATGAAATCGCTGACGAAGCGGAACGGCGCCGCCAGCCCGAACAACGCGATCTGGCCGGCAATGCGCGCCATGCCGTGCCGCAAGCGACCGCTCAACGAAAGCGCGAACACGACCAGCGCCGCGAGCGCGATCGAGACGGACAGGAGGCTGACATTTTCGGCGAGCGGCAGCAGTGCGACAAGCAAGGCGGCGGGCTTGAGCCAGACCCTGATGTCGCTGAAGGCCGTGGGATGCACGGCCACGACCGCGGCGGCGATCAGGATGGCGAACAGGAAGGCGGTGATGCCGGCGGGCTGACCGTAGAACAGGAAATCCGCCAGCACGACCAGCAGCACGGCAACACCGAAGCGACCGCAATAACTTGGC
Organism: Mesorhizobium sp. WSM4308; assembly: GCF_002294905.1. Lineage (NCBI taxonomy): Bacteria > Pseudomonadati > Pseudomonadota > Alphaproteobacteria > Hyphomicrobiales > Phyllobacteriaceae > Mesorhizobium > Mesorhizobium sp. WSM4308. The sequence goes on from NZ_NSFW01000015.1 coordinate 193,136, forward strand.
GCGGCAGAGAAGAACGCTGTCACGACCTGATCCTCCCGATGGTGTCCAGCCGGAAGGTCGGCGGACACTTGCGGGCGAAAGGGATGAGAATCGCCATGGGATTCGCGCGTGGCGGATCGACCAGCCACCAGCCTTCGCTGCGCAGGCGCTGTGGCACGGACCAACGGGGTTTTGCTCGCTTGTGCATGCTGCCTGTTTCGCAGGCCGGCAGGGGGATGGCAGGGCGGATCCGAGGAGCTTTTCCGCAGGCCTGTGCAGTTTTCGTGCAGGGTCGCGCGCCAGGGCTGGTGTGTCGCCCCAGCCAGGCTCCTTTTCCTCTCCCTCCGGAGGGGGGGAGAGGTGGCTCGGCGAAGCCGAGACGGAGTGGGGGGACCACCTGGCAACCGCCGCGAACGGACATAGGAAGGGCGCAAGCATTGCCTCGCCTTGCGCCCAAGGGTCGACCCCCACTCCGTCGAGCTTCGCTCGACACCTCTCCCCGATCGACGGGGGAGAGGAAAGGCCCCCTTCCGCAACGGCTGCGGAAGGGCGCTGAGCTTCTACCTCCCTTTGTGGGGAGGTCGGACCGAAGGTCCGGGTGGGGGCCCGGCGCCGACCCCACCCCGCTGCTTCGCAGCGACCCTCCCCACAAGGGAGAGGGTGGCCGCACAGCCCCAACGCTTGCCTCCACCAATCACACACGGCATAGATCGGGCATGGAACCCTACCGCCCGCGCCGCTCCGTCCTCTACGTCCCGGCCTCCAACGACAAGGCGCTGGCCAAGATCGCGCTTCTGTCCTGCGATGCAATCATCATCGACCTTGAGGACGCCGTCGCGCCGGCCGACAAGATTGCCGCCCGCGAAAAGCTGCCCGCCATCTTCGCCGGCCGCCCGGCTGCCAACCAACTCGGCCACCGCTGCGAGATGGTGGTGCGCGTCAATGCGCTGGCCAGCGAATGGGGCGACGACGACCTCCTGGCCGTGGCGAAAGTCGAGCCCGACGGCATCCTGCTGGCCAAGGTCGCCACGCCGCGCGACATCCTCGAAGTCGGCGACGTGCTCGACGACAATTTTGCCCCCGATAGCGTGAAACTCTGGGCGATGATCGAGACGCCGAAAGCCCTGCTCAACATCGGCGCCATTGCCGAACTGGGCCGCGACCCGGCCTCCCGGCTCACTTGTTTCGTTGCCGGAACGAATGATCTGGCCAAGGACACCGGTGTGCACGTGACGCCGGACCGGCGCTACCTCGTGCCATGGCTGATGCAGATGGTGCTGGCCGCGCGCGCCGGAGGCCTCGACATGCTCGACGGCGTCGCCAATGATTTTCGCGACCTCGACGCCTTTGCCCGTGAGTGCGCGGAGGCGGCCGCCATGGGCTTCGACGGCAAGACGCTGATCCATCCGGCCCAGATCGACGCCGCGAACCGCGCCTTCGCCCCCTCGCCGGAGGCGATCGCCGAGGCACGCGCGGTGAAAGATGCCTTTGCGCTCACGGAAAACACAGACAGAGGCGTGATCGCGCTGAACGGCAAGATGGTCGAGCGGCTGCATCTGGCACAGGCCGAAAAACTGCTGGCGAAGGCGGCCGCCATCGGCGCATGATATAGCCCCATGCTCGCGGGCTATGGGCACTTACGACAGGACTTGGGACATGAAACTCTACCGCTTTCTCACCGGCCCGGACGACGCCAGCTTCTGCCACAAGGTGACGGCGGCGCTGAACAAGGGCTGGCACCTGTTCGGCTCGCCGACCTATGCCTATGACAAGGAGGCCAAGACCATGCGCTGCGGCCAGGCGGTGGTGAAGGATGTCGACGGCCAGGAATATGGGCCGGATACCAAGCTCAGCGACTGGTAGGCCAGGCGCTGAGGCCTTCCTTCTCTTCGTCATCAACTCTGAGGAATGGCGGCGTCCCTGAGCCTAGCGTTTAAGGTGACGACGATCTTTCGCATGACGGCAGCGATGGCCACCATTGGCTTTTTGCCGTTGGTGATGAGGCGTTTGTAGAAG